>JBKBRD010000242.1:0-5207 GCA_046292405.1 Allobosea sp.
TCAGCTCGGCGTCGCTCGCGGGCATCTCGATGTCGATCGCCACGAACAGATCGCCCGCCGCGCCCTTGTCGATCTTCAGCCCTTTGCCGCGCAGCCGGAACTGCCGCGTCGTGCCCGTCATCGGCGGAATCGTCATGTCGACCGCGCCGGTCAGCGTCGGCACATGCACCGAGCCGCCGAGCACCGCCCTGGCGAGCGGCACGGCGACGCGGGTGCGCAGATTCGAGCCGTCGATGACGAAGCGCGGATCAGGCTTGAGCTTGATCGTCATCATCACATCGCCGGCTTCTCCGCTGAACGGATCGGCCTGGCCGAGACCGCGCAGTCGCATCACCTTGCCGTCGACGACGCCCTCGGGAATCGTGATCTCGACCTCGCGCCCGCCCGGCAATTTGACGCGACGCGAGCCGCCGAGCGTCGCCTCGGCCAGCGTCACCTCGAGGGTGAAGGCCTGCTCCGGCGGCTTCGGCTGAGCCTGCCGGGTTCGCCCCGCGCGCCGGGCTGCATCGCCAAACAGCGAGCCGAAAATGTCGGACGGGTCGAACCCCGCCTCCTGACCGCCCCGTCCGAAGGGCGCTCCGCCCTGGCCGCCGAAATTGAACTCGAAGCCGCCGGCCCGTGCGCCGCGGGCGCCGCCACCGCCGCCAAAACCCTCGAAGCCCTGGAATTTCGGCTTGCCGTCGGCGTCGATCTCGCCGCGATCGAACTGCTTGCGCTTGGCGTCGTCGCCCAGAATCTCATAAGCGCCGTTCAGCTCGGCGAAATTGTCCTGGGCCTTGGGATCGTCCCGGTTCTTGTCGGGATGCAGGACCTTGGCGCGCTTGCGGTAAGCCTTCTTGATCTCGTCCTCACTGGCCGAGCGGGCGACGCCCAGAACCTGATACGGATCACGCATTCCAAACCCCAAACTGCAGCAGGCTCGATCGCTGCTCACGACCTCGCATCGGCCTGCGAATAGTTGATATCGGCCTATCTGGGAATGGTGTCACCCGAATGCAACATGGCCGCCGCACTCCTTTCTTCGCCGAGGGCGCGATGTTCTGCGCTCCAGGCCCGCCAGACGACATGCGTGCGTTCAATGAAATCGGCGCATGCGCGACCCTGTCGGATAGCCATTCATGGCGGAACGCCGCAACAATTCTGGCATTCCCGAAACGCGCGGTGTAGGATCTCCGACGGCGAGGCAAAAATGTCGCGAACAACGAACCTTACGGAAAGCACAGTACTGAGCCGCTCTGCGAAAACAGGGTGCAACAGTGCTGCTCGCGTCGAGGAGCCCGATAGGGCGAAGGCGTACTGGAAAGCGTTCGACACGATCTACCGGAAACGGCAGAACGAGCCTTCCAAGCTCGGAGACCTCTTTCGCATGCACCGGCAGTTCCAAGCGAAACGTGGTTGAAGGCGGCGCCCTCGATGTATCGCGGATCTCCATCGAGCCGATCCGCGCCAGGCCTGGGCGGCTCATTCAATTTTGCGGATACCCGGAAATCGATCGGTGGATCGAACGCAATGCGTTCGACCAAGATCGGGACGGGTTCCGGCGCGTCTATTGCGCCTATTTCGACGGGATCGAGGCGCCGATCGCCGTCTATTCGCTGCTGATGGAAGTCGTTTCGGTGCGGCGCCCTCGGCCGGTCGCCGGGGTTCGCCTGACCGATCCTTTTCCGGCCCTCGGGATCGGATACCTCGCGGTCGATAGGACATTCCAGCGCCGGGGACTCGGCTCGCTCATGCTCGCCGACGCTCTCACGCGGGCCGTGGCGCTTTTTGGGCTTGTCGCTTTCCCGGCCGTCAAACTCCGCGCTCGCGAGAGTTGGCTCATCGACTATTACGCTCAGCGATCGTTTCTTCAATATGATCGTGACGACGAGCAACGCATGCTCGCGCCGATCCGCTCGCTGGTGGAAGAGGCCCGCAAGGCGCTTTGATCCACGGTGGCCCAGACGCGCCGGAAGCGGCGGATCGAAGAGATCGTCGCAGGCCGAAATGCCGACGCCGATCAGACCGCCCCCTTCCAAGGGGTCGCGTCCTTCACCGACCAATCCCCCCCGGACGGGCGGCAGGCGGTTCCTTGCAACTTGGCCGGTTTCGTCTGCGTCTGCACCGATGCGATGAAGGCGCGGCAGACTTCGTCCGAGCGCAGGAAAGGCCCGCCCACCGGGGTGAAGCTGCCCTTGCTGCCGCTCTGGGGATTGTCCCAGGATACGGATGCGCCATTTCCCTGCGGGTCAAGCGCCACGGCCATGGCCGCGTCGGCGCGGCGCATATCCTCGGGTCCGAGTTCGGAAGCGAGGCTGGCGAGCGCTCCGGATTTCTGCGAGCCGCGCGCCGGCAGAATCGAAGAGGTGGTCGTCACCTCGTCTTCCGACTTGGAGGAGAGCCCAAGAATGGGGAAAGACACCGAGCAGCCGGCCGTCAGCGCGCCGACAGCCACCAGGCAGCAGGCCCTCGCCATGCGCATGGGAGCGTCGCAGCGACGATGGCTATGGAACACGCCGGCCACTGGCCTATACAAACGCTGTGCTAAACCCCAGATCACCGATCGCGCTCGCCCGACGCCCACTCTTCATCACACAGGATTAGACACGTGGAACGGTTAACGAGCGGTGACTTCACCCAGGCCCAAGAGCCCTTTGCGCTGTTTCGCGACTGGCTCGAAGAGGCCGGCAAGAGCGAGCCCAACGATCCCAACGGCATGGCGCTGTCGACGGTCGACGCCGAAGGCCTGCCCAATGTCCGCATGGTGCTGCTGAAGGGCTTCGACGCCGACGGCTTCGTCTTCTACACCAACACCCAAAGCCAGAAGGGCGAGGAGTTGCTGGGCCAGGGCAAGGCCGCGGCGCTGTTCCACTGGAAGAGCCTGCGCCGGCAGATCCGCATCCGCGGCCCGGTCGCAGCCGTCAGCGACGCCGAGGCCGACGCCTATTTTCAGTCGCGCCCGCGCGACAGCCGCATCGGCGCCTGGGCCAGCCAGCAGTCGCGCCCGCTCGAGAGCCGATTCGCGCTCGAGAAGGCGGTGGCGGGCTATGCCGCGAAATTCGGGCTCGGCGAGATTCCGCGCCCGCCGCACTGGACCGGCTTCCGAATCGCGCCGGTCTATATGGAATTCTGGCGCGACGGCGCATTCCGTCTGCACGATCGCGTCGTGTTCCGGCGTCCGGCGGCCAGCGAGCCCTGGACCCGGACCCGGCTTTACCCTTGAGGACGTCAACTCCATGGCCATGCCCAAATTCGACTTTCCGCAAACGGAAGCCGGCAAACGCCCGGTCATGCTGCTGACCGGCGCCAGCCGGGGCATCGGCCACGCGACGGTGATGCGATTCGCCATGGCGGGCTGGCGCATCCTGTCCTGCTCGCGCCAGGCCTTCTCCGACAAATGTCCCTGGCCATCGGGCGCAGACGATCATGTCCAGATCGATCTCGGCGATCCCGAGGATACGATGCGCGGCATCGCCGAGATCAAGAAGCGGCTGGCGGTGGAAGGCGGCAAGCTCAACGCGCTGGTCAACAACGCCGGCATTTCGCCGAAGGGGCCCGACGGGGCGCGTCTGGGCGCGGCGACCACCTCCTTCAACGACTGGCACAAGGTCTTCCAGGTCAATTTCTTCGCGCCCATCATGCTGGCGCGCGGGCTGCTGGACGAGCTGACGGTCGCCAAGGGCACGATCGTCAACGTCACCTCGATCGCCGGCTCGCGCGTCCACCCTTTCGCAGGCGCGGCCTATGCGACCTCTAAAGCGGCGCTCGCCAGCCTGACCCGCGAGATGGCGGCCGATTTCGGCCCGCTCGGCATCCGCGTCAATTCGATCTCGCCCGGCGAGATCGACACCGCGATCCTCTCGCCCGGCACCGAGAAGATCGTCGCGACCCTGCCGCTGCAGCGCCTCGGCAAGACCGAGGAGGTCGCCCGCGCCATCCATTTCCTCTGCACGGACGCATCGAGCTACGTCACCGGGGCGGAGCTTCACATCAATGGCGGGCAGCACGTGTGAGCGGACAGGGCGGGCAGATCATTCGCTTCCCCTCCCCGGCGAAAGGCACGGCGCGCCCGGTCCTGGCCGCCTCGATCGCCGTGTTCAGGGATGGCAAGGTCCTGCTCGCCACGCGCACCAAGCCGCCGGCCGACAGGCTCTGGTCGCTGCCCGGCGGCAAGGTCGAGCCGGGCGAGACGCTGGAGCAGGCCGCCTTGCGCGAACTCGATGAGGAGGTCGGCGTCAGCGCGCGCATCCTCGGCTTCAACCGCCATGTCGAGATCTTCGGACGCGACGCAGACGGCGCCGTGACCCATCATTTCGTCGTCGCCTCCTTTGTCGGGACCTGGCTGCAGGGCGAGCCGCAGCCCGGGCCGGAAGCCGGGGCGGTGATGTGGGCCGACCCGTTGCGTCTTGGCGGGCTGCCGACGACTCGCGAACTCGCCGACGTGCTGCGCCGCGCCAGCAGGATCGCGGCGGGAGAGCTGCCGTGACCAATCGCAGGTTCGGCGTCGTGCTGGTCGCCAGCCTCGCGCTCGCCTCGCCGGGCCATGGCGCGCTGGCGCAAACCGGGCGCTCGCCGGCGCCTGCAGCGAAGGAGCCGGCCCCGCCGCCCGAGCCGCCGCCGCCGCCCTACGAACCGCAACTGCTGAAGCTGGCGGAGATCATCGGCTCGCTCGCTTTCCTGCGCACGCTGTGCGGCGCTGCGGACGCGCAGGGCTGGCGCGACCGGATGACGGCGCTGCTCGAAGCGGAAGGCCGCACGCCGCTGCGCCGCGAGCGCCTGACCGGCGCGTTCAACCGCGGCTTCCGCGCCTATGCCGTGACCCATCGCGTCTGCACCGACGGCACGCAGGAGGCTTCCGCCCGGCTCGCCGCCGAGGGCGAGCGCCTGGCGCGCACGCTTGCAGGGCGTTTCGGCGGGTAACACACCGGAGAATTTTCGCCCGCTCTGTCAAATGCGCGGGTTCTGCATTAACCTTTCTTAAACGGGATGGTGGCGCAGACGCGGCGCGCCGCGTATGACTCGACCTGTCAGGACAGGCTCGCCGGATGGCGGCAGGTCGGTTCCGTCGTCACAAGGCCAAGCCGCAGAGTTGTTGTCCGATGCCGATCTCTCCCGACGACCTGCCGCTCGATTCCAGCCTTTCCGATGATTTTGGCGATGCCCGGCGCGTAGCCTATGGCTATGTCGAGGACGCCTTCGCCGAGGCCCAGCAGGATGGGCTCGACAGC
>JBKBRD010000243.1:0-5205 GCA_046292405.1 Allobosea sp.
CTGCGATGAAAGGCCTTGTTGGCCTCGAAATAGCCGGGCAGCTCGTCGCGGGTGTGATGCAGAAGCATCTGGTAATGCAGCACGCCGATCTCGGCCACGGCCTCGTCGCTGGCGTGCCTGGCCGCCAGCTCGCCGGCCAGCCCCTCGATGGCGGCGACCACATCGATCAGCGCCGTGACCTCGGCGAGATCGAGCTCGGAGACGATGGCGGACTGATTGGGCAGCGAGGTCAGCAAGCCGTCCTGAATCAAGGTCTTGATAGCCTCGCGGATCGGCGTGCGCGACACCTGCAGCTGTTCGCAGAGCTCGCGCTCGTTCAGCCGCGATCCCGGGGCCAGAACGCCGGTGACGATCATGTTGCGGAGCTGGGCCACCGTGTTGCCGTGCAGGCTGCCCTTGCGGCGGTCGCCCTCGAGCGCCGGGAGCTTGGCCAGCAGCGCGGCAAGCGGGGTCGTGTCATGCGCACTGGTCATGGTTCGTCTCTGGCTCGCTCCGGTCGACTTGACGGCCTAAATTTCTTGTATGCAAGATACCTCACTCGTATCAAGTCCGCTTATCGCATTCGCGCCGACGAGCGCGCGGCGGGCGCCTCACGCAACTGGACCATCTCATGCAGATCATCGACCTTTCAATGCCGATCGAACCGCATTTTCGCTGGCCGGCGGAATTGAGCGTCAAGGGCGACATTGCGAAGGGCGACCAGTTCCGCGTCTCGCGCCTGCATACGCCCTGCCATGGTTTTTCGCATGTGGATGCTGCGGCGCATTTCGTCGCCGGCGCGCCGACCATCGAGGCGACGCCGCTGCGCGACGTGGTCGGCCCGTGCCGCGTGCTCGATCTCAGCGCCCGGCCGGCCAACGAGCCGATCCTGCCCGAGCATCTCGCCGCGGCGGACGCCGGCGGCGCCGTGGGCGAGATCCTGCTTCTGAAAGCGCACTGGGCCGACAGGCGCGACTATCGCGACAAGAGCTTCTGGACCGAGGCGCCCTGGCTCACGCTGGAATCGGCGCAATGGCTGGCCAGCCGCAAGCCCAGCGCCGTGGCCTTCGATTTTCCGCAGGATTTCCCGATCCGCCTGCTGCTCGAAGGGAAGGAAGTCCCAAAGCCCGAGCATGTGACGCACGACGTGCTGCTGAAGAACGGCGTGACGCTGATCGAGTACGTCGTGAACACCAGCCGCCTGAGCGCTCCGCGCAACCTGTTCTCGGCCGCGCCCCTGCTGATTCCCAATTCCGACGGCGCTCCGGCGCGCATCTACGCAATCGAAGGTCTGCCGGTCTGATCCGGCCCCTCCCCATTTCTCGACAGGAACGCTACCCGTGAACATCGCCCAGATCTTCGAGCGCCAGCGCAGCGGCGCCGTGCGCAGCATTTCCGCCGGAATCGTCGGCGCCGGCGAATTCGGCGCCTGTTTCGTCTCGCAATCGCGCCGCACCCCGCATTTCGACGCGCGCGCGATCTGCGACCGCGACATCGCGCGGGCGCGGCAGGCCGCGCTGGCCGGAGGCGCGACCGAAGGCGATCTCATCATCTGCCGCACGGTGGCGGAGGCCGAGGCCGCATTCGCCCGCGGGCAGATCGCGCTGGTGGACGATGCAAGGCTGCTGGCGGCGCTGCCGATCGAGGTGGTGATCGAGGCGACGGGCGATCCGGAAGGCGCAGCCGTCACGGCGCTCGCGGCCATCGAAAACCGGCGTCACCTCGTCATGGTGACGAAGGAGACCGAGGTCGTCATCGGGCCGATGCTCGCTTATCTCGCCGCCCGCAACGGCGTGGTCCACACCCCTGTCGACGGCGACCAGCCCTCGCTGCTGATCGGTCTGATCGGCTGGGCGCGCATGCTCGGATTGCCGGTGATCGCGGCCGGCAAGTCGAGCGAGTCGGATTTTGTCTGGGATGCGCAGGACGGCACGGTCACCGCCTGGGAGACGCCCATCGCCGTGAAGGATTTCGCCCGAAGCTTCGGCGACAAGGCGAGCGCGCCGATGGCGCTGCTGGAGGGGCGGGCGCAACTGCCCTTCCCGCGCACCACCGTGCCCGATCTCTGCGAGATGGGCATCGTCGCCAACCACACCGGCCTGATGCCCGACTGCCCCGAGCTGCACGCGCCGATCGCGCGGACGATCGAACTCGCGACCCTGTTCCGGCCGGCGGCGGAAGGCGGGCTTTTGTCGGGGCCGGGCCGCGTCGACATGTTCAACTGCCTGCGCCGCTCGGACGAGCTGAGCTTCGCGGGAGGGGTGTTCATCGTGGTCGAGGCGCCCGACCTCGCGACCGGCCGGCTGTTCGCCGCCAAGGGCATGCCGGCCTCGCCGGACGGGCGCTATGTCATGCTGCACAACCCGGTGCATCTGCTCGGCGCGGAAGCGCCGATGTCGGCGCTCTCGGCCGCGCTTCTAGGCGCTTCGACGGGGGGCAGCGAGGTGAAACCGCGGGTCGACCTCGTCGCCCGCGCCCATCGCGACCTCGAGCCGGGAGACCGGCTGAGCATGGGCCCGCGCCATGTGCTCGAGGGGCTCGACCCGCTGTTGCAGGCGGCGCAGCCGCTGGGACCCGACCGGCCCCTGCCCTATTACCTCGCCACCAATCTCGATGTGATCAGGTCGGTCAAACAGGGCGCTATCCTGACCGGGGCGGATGTCGCGCTGCCGGAAAACTCGACGCTGCTGCGCCTGCGGCGCGAGCAGGACGCGCTGTTCATGGGAGCGTGACGCCGCCCGCCGCTCCGCTGCCCTTGCGGTGCGGAGCGGCGGGCGCGGCTCAAGCCGCGATCTCGAGCCGCTCGGGCTTCAACTCCTGGGCCACGACATTGACCCAGTAGCGCACGCCGTCGGGAATGATCGCGTCGTTGACGTCGTAATGGGGCGTGTGCAGCCCGCTGAAGCTGCCATCGGGGGCGACGCCATTGCCGATGCGCATGAAGGCGCCGGGCCGCTGCTGCATCATCTCGGCGAAATCCTCGCCGCCGGTGCTCGGGCGGATCGCGTCATCGACATTGGCGGCCCCCACGGACGCTGCCGCCGCCGCGACGGCGACGGCGACCTGCTCGGCCTTGTTCAGCAAGGCGCGCGGCCCCCTGTCGTAGACGGCCTCGGCCTGGCAGCCCCAGGCGCGGGCGGTCGCATGCGCCAATTCGCCGATGCGCCGCTCGACCATGTCGCGCACCTCGTCGGAATAGGTTCGCGCCGTGCCGCCGATGACGAGCTCGGAAGGCACCACGTTCGACGCCTGCTCCGAGCCGCTATGAATGAAACCGACGCTGATCACGCAGGTGTCGAGCGGAGCGACGTTGCGGCCGACGATGCCCTGCAGCCCCAGCGTGAAATGCGCCTGGGCGTAAGTGATGTCGGTCGAAAGATGCGGCTGCGAGCCGCCATGGCCGCCGACGCCGCGGAAGGTCACCTTCCAGCTGTCGGCCGCGGCCAGCATCGGCCCGGTGCAGGTGCCGAACTGGCCGACAGCCATGCCCGGCGAATTGTGCAGGCCATAGATCGCATCGCAGGGGAACCGCTCGAACAGCCCGTCCGCCAGCATGGCGACGGCGCCGCCGCGCCCCTCTTCGGCGGGCTGGAAGATCAGGTTCACGGTCCCGGCGAAGTCCGGGTTCTGCGCCAGATAGCCGGCCGCGCCGAGCAGCATCGTGGTGTGGCCGTCATGGCCGCAGGCATGCATCTTGCCGGCATGGCGCGAGGCGTGAGGCAGGTTGGTCTGCTCATCGAGCGCCAGCGCATCCATGTCGGCGCGCAGGCCGACCGCGCGCTTGCCGGGCTTGCGGCCGCGGATGACGCCGACCACGCCGGTGCCGCCGACGCCCTCGGTGACTTCGACGCCCCATGCGCGCAACTGCTTGGCCACGAGCGCCGCCGTGCGCGTCTCCTCCAGCCCGAGTTCGGGATGGGCGTGAATGTCGCGCCGGATGGCTGTCAGTTCGGCATGGTGACCGGCGAGCCAGTCTTCGAGCGTCTGCATGATGGTCTCCCCTGAGAGAGACGGAGCCTAGCTTCGCGCCGGCAGGCCAACAACCCGTTAGCCGGCATGGGCTCGCGACGCCGGCGCATGAAGCGCGCGCGTCGGATCACCAGACCACTCGGCAAGATCACTCGGCCATAACGGCGGCGTCATACGCCTCCTGCAGCATGTCGCGACAGGCAAGCGCCTGCTCGCGCGCCGAGTCGAGCAGGATATGCTGGGTGATGTCGGCGAGGTCGCGCAGGGCGAAATCGACGGCCGACAGCAGATCCAGCGCATCTGGATTGACCACGGGCTGCTGCCGCAACCGAAACTGAAGAACCTGACCCATTACACCGCTCAATATGACGCCGAATCGCGTTGCAGTGTCGCTTGATCACGTCAGGGACTGGTTAACGGCGCCGCCGCCAGCTGGTTCATTCCGGAATGGGCTCAGGCGCCGCCTGCCTTGCCGATGGCGCGCAGACGGCTCGTCGCGTCCGAGGTCCGCGCCGCGCGCTGATGCGGCGAGCGCCGCGCCCGGTTGCGATGGGCCCGCAGCATGGCGGCGCAGAGGGCGAGAGCCGGCGAACCGGCAGCGCCCCCATGCTCCCCCACACAGGCCAGAAAGCGCGAAGCGCCATCCCGCCGCTCGCATTCCAGCCGCCATGACAGGTTCGGATAGAGCTCGGCGAGCATGGCGACGGCGACGCCGGGATCGGCGCTGATGCGGCCTATCGGTTTCCACGCGGCGCCGTCCTGATAGAGCCCGCCTGCAGGCGCCTTGTCGGCGCCGTGCCGGGGTTTGCGGCGCACGGCATAGCCGAGGGCGTCGAATATCTCGAGATCGAGCGCCCGGCCGGGCAAGGCGGCGGCTTCGCACAGCGCCGCGAGGTCATCGGCGCGGCCGGGGGCCGGTCCATCGGGGCCGATCGACGAGGGGGCGCCGGCGCTGGTTTCGGACATGGCGTCTCGCATCATCGCCCGCCGCCGCGGACAGCCTCGGCGCCGCCATAGGACCGCGGCGGCCAAAGCCATCATTCCATCGGCGCAGTCGCAACGACAAGCATTCGTCACGCGACAGGGCAGGCAAACCCGCCAGACTTAGGGCGTACGTCTTTCGTCTTACGTCATAAGACGCAAGACCAACTGCCGGATTGCTTTCGCCCTGATCCCCACCCATCGATTGCGGCGGGTTGAAGGCGGAGTCTGTTGCCAGCCTCGCCTTAGCATCTGGTTACGCACGTCAATAAAACA
>JBKBRD010000244.1:0-5197 GCA_046292405.1 Allobosea sp.
ACGCGTCGTCCGGATCGCGGCCGAGAACGGATCGAACTGTTCCTGCTGCAAGTCAAGATTGTCCGTGAACAGCCACGCGTCGGATTTCTCCATAGAATCACCCATCGCTTCGCGTCTGCCGTAAATGATAACAGTAAATTTTGACAAGACAATCAGGAAAAACTCTCCACCCGCCGCATAAGCGCCGCGTATTCTCACAAACTCGGGGTTGAAACGTAGCGGAAGCGGCTTTCTATTATTGCTGAACGTCGTACTGGCAGCCCCGCGAACTGGGTCGCTCCGAACTCTCCTCATAGGAGCCGCGCCGCTTCGTGCTTGCCGCGGCAGAGGCCGCCTTTCCGCGCGGGCCGCATCGCCTTGCGCCATCGTCAAAAGCGCGATCGGCCCTCCCGCGCCTGGTCGAGGAGACGACCCCTGCCGCCGCGTGCGGCGGGCTTCCGCGCGGGTTCCGCCCAGCCCCTACGCTCCCGTTCGCCTCAGTGCCGCAGCCGTTCCAGCGGCGCCCGCAGCGTCAGCAGCAGCCCCTCCCTGCGCCAGTCATGCGTCATGGCGCCCCCGAGCTGTCCGGCCATGCTGCGCGCGGCCAGCACGGTGCCGAAGCCCTGTCGGCTCGGAACGGCCGTGACGGGCGGCCCCTCGCGCTCGCGCCAGACGAGGACGAGGTTGGCGCCGTCGATCTGCGTCGCCAGTTCCAGCCGTCCGGCCTCGACCGAGAGCGCGCCGTATTTCACGGCATTGGTCGCCTGCTCGTGCAGCACCAGCGCGAGCGCGGTGGCGCTGCCGCTGCCGATGGCGATGTCGTCTCCAACAAGCGACAGGCGGCTGTCGCCATCGTTGGCATAAGGCGTCAGCAGCAGGCGGATCAGCCCGTGCAGAGTCTGCGTCTGCATCGCGCCCTGGATCTGCGGCCGGACATAGTCATTCGCCCGGGCGAGGGTTTCCAGCCGCAGCTTCAGATCGGTGGCGAAATCCGCCGCTTCCGGCCGCGACCGGGCCGAGAGCGAGATCAGCCCGTTGACCAGGGAGAACAGGTTCTGGATGCGGTGCGACAGTTCGCGGCTGATCAGCTCGCGCGCTTCCTCGACCCGCTTGAGATCGGTGATGTCGACCGAGGCGCCGGGAAAGCGATACGGCCTGCCCTGCGCATCGAGCTCGCAGCGTCCGCGGCTAACGATCCAGCGCAGCCCGCCATCGGCGGTCGTCACCCTGTGCTCGACCTCGTGCTCGCCGCCCTGGCCGGCGGCTTGCGTCATCATGGCCTGCAGTCTCGACCGATCTTCCGGATGCACGGCGGGCAGCAGCAGGCCGAAGGGCGCGCCATTGCCGGCCAGCTCCGGGTCGATGCCGTAGATCGCGGCGGTCTGCTCGTCGGCGTGGACGACGCCGTCCTGCAGCAGCCAGACCCAGGTCCCGACCTTGCCGGCCTCGAGCGCCAGCCGCAGCCGCTCTTCATTGCTGTTGAGGCGGCTCTGGGCCAGTTTCAGCTCATGCACGTCGGTGCAGGTGCCGAACCAGCGCTCGACCTGGCCATTGCAGTCGCGCAGCGCGACCGCGCGGCCGATGAACCAGCGATATGCGCCATCGGCGGCGCGGAAACGATATTCGATTTCGTAGGGATCGCCCGTCGCCAGCGCCTTGGACCAGGCGTCCAAGGCTTTCTGCCGGTCCTCGGGATGCAGCACCGGATTCCAGCCGGCGCCCTCGCTCTGGGCGCTGGTGCGGCCCGTGAACTCGAACCAGCGCTTGTTGAAATAGTCATGATGGCCGTCAGGCCGCGTCGTCCAGACGATCTGCGGCATGGTGTCGAGCACGGCGCGCAGCCGGCGCTCGGATTCCTGGATCGCCTCCTCGGCGCGCTTGCGCTCGGTGATGTCCTGATGCGCCGCGACAAGCCGGATCGGCGCGCCTTGCGGGTCATGCTCGATCTCGGCGCGGGCGCTGATCCAGCGCAATTCGCCGTCACTGGGCCGGATGATGCGGTACTCGGCCAGATAGGAAGAAGCGCCGGATTTGACGGCGTCCCTGAACAGCGTCTCGACGCGCTCGCGATCTTCGGGATGCAGGCGCGCCACCCAGTTTTCATGGGACTCGCGGCGCGCAGTCTCCGGCAAGCCATGGATCTTGAGATATTGCGGCGAGCGATCATTGGTGAAGCCGGTGCGCAGATCGACTTCGGTGCCGCCGATGCCGGCGATTTCCTGCAGGCGCGCCAGTTCCTCCTCGCGCCGGCGCAGGCTCGCGGCGATCTTGCGGTATTCGAGCTTGGCCATGGCGGCGCGGGCCAGGCCCTGCAGCGTCAGCTCCTGCTCGCGGGTCAGCCCCTCCGGGCGCGACTTGTGATCGAGCACGCAGACCGTGCCGATCGGAATGCCCTCGGGCGTCTCGAGCAGCGCGCCGGCGTAGAAGCGCAGGCGCGGCTCGCCGGTGACCAGCGGATTGCTGGCGAAGCGCCGATCCAATGTCGTATCGGGCACGACGAACACGCCGCGCTGCAGAATGGCGTGGGCGCAGATGGAGATGTCGACCGGCGTTTCCCTGACGCCCAGCCCGATCTCCGCCTTGAAGAACTGGCGGGTGTCGGCGACCAGATTGACCACGGCGATCGGCGCCTTGCAGATCAGCGCCGCAATTTCGGTGAGTTCGTCGAAGAAGCCTTCGCGCTCGGTGTCGAGGATATCGTAGCTGCGCAGCGCGGCGAGTCGCTCGGCTTCGGTCCAGGAGGGCGCTTTCGGCGCGACGGCGACATCCCCTGCAGCCTGGCGGCGGGCCAGCGCGCCATGAACGAAATCCACCAATTGCCCGACCTGCACCGGCTTGCGCAGGAAGGGCGCGCCGCGCAGATCGCCGGGTATGTCGGAAAGGAATGCAGCGGAGACGAAGACGAAGGGCACCTCGGCGCGCTGAAGCTCATAAGCCAGCGGGAAGGACTTGCCGTCGAGCACGTCGATATCGAGGATTGCGACGTCGATCCCGTCTGCAACCGCCTGGCGCGCCTGCGCCACCGAGCCGGCCAGGATGGGCTTCGCGCCGGCGACATTCTCTTCCATCAGATATTCGAGATCGAGGGCAACGAGCAATTCGTCTTCCAGGATCAGGATACGATTGCTCACGCGAACCTCATGCGATGCCGGGCCAACCAACGCGGGAAACCGGGTTCGGTTCCAGAGCTGACCCGGAAATTTCGTCCTCGCCCATCCGCCGCAACGAGCGGCGCAGGCCGTCAACCATCCGTCGCGCCGCCCGCGCCGAGTTGCGGCCAGAGCGCCAGGGCGCCAAAACCCTGATCCGTCAGCGCATAGACGCCGCGCTGCGCCCGCGCAAACCAGCCATAGACATTGCGCTGCAGGATCGCCGGCGCGTCCGGGCAAAGCGGCGCAAGGTCGCGCGGCCGCAGCGGCCCCTCGGCCAGGGCCGCAGCGCAGATCAGCGCGCGCTGGCGATAGGCGGTCATGATCGGCCGACGCGTGCCGCCGCCGAGCGCCGGGTCGCCGGCGCGGCGCTTGTGCTCGGCCATCAGACGCGAGCGCCGCTTCGGATCCTTGCGCGGGGCGGGCGCACAGGGCGAGACCAGCACGTCGACATGGCCGGCGCTGGAGACGCCGAGCAGGCCGAGCCCGAGGCGCCGGCAGAGATTGCGGTAGCGCGCATCGCTCTCGCGCCCCTTGCCCTTGGCCGAGAGCTGCGCCGCCAGCCAGACCTCGTCGGCGACGCTCATCCGGTCGACGCCCTGCAGCAGCAATTCGAGATTGAAGGTCATCTTGAGCTCGCCGACCACCAGCACGGCCGGATCGTTCTCGCGCAGCGCGACAAGATCGCAATGGCCGACCTCGCCCTTGACGACATAGCCCAGCCCTTCGAGATAGCGCTTCACAGGCAGATAGAGCGAGGTTTCCACGCGGCGGCTCCGATTCGCGCCCGAGTTTAGGCGAAGCCGGCTGAGGTTACGAAGCTTCCCTCGCCGGCGGAACGGCCGCGCGCCCAACCGCGTTGACTGCCGATGCCACAGCTGCAGATGCAAGCCGCAAAACCGCCCGGAAGGCGCGCCCGGTGACCGGGCGGGCCCGCAAAATGCTGCGTCTGGCGACGTTCAACATCAACAACGTCAACAGGCGGCTGCCCAACCTGCTCGCCTGGCTGGAGCAGACCAGCCCCGACATCGTCTGCCTGCAGGAGCTGAAGGCGAAGGACGCGGATTTTCCGCTGCAGCAGCTCGAGGCCGCCGGCTATGGCGCGGTGTGGGCGGGCGAGAAAAGCTGGAATGGGGTCGCCATCCTCGCCCGCGGCGCCACGCCCGTGCTGACGCGCGCCGCGCTGCCGGGCGACCGCCAGGACAGGCAGGCGCGCTATATCGAGGCGGCGGTGTCGGGCGTGCTGGTGGCCTCCCTCTACGCCCCCAACGGCAATCCGCAGCCCGGGCCGAAATTCGCCTACAAGCTCGCCTGGCTCGAGCGGCTGGCCGCGCATGCGGAAGGCCTGCTGGCGGCGGGCGTGCCCTGCGTGCTCGCGGGAGACTATAATGTCGTGCCGACCGCGTTCGACATCTACCCGACCAAGTCGTGGGACGATGACGCCCTCGTCCAGCCCGAGAGCCGCGCCGCATTTCGCAAGCTCGTGGCGCAAGGCTGGACCGATGCGCTCCGCCAGCTCCACCCCGACCAACCGCTTTACACGTTCTGGCATTACATGCGGCAGCGCTGGCAGCGCGACGCCGGCCTGCGCCTCGATCATCTGCTGGTAAGCCCGTCGCTGGCGGGGCGGCTGCGAGCGGCGGGCGTCGACCGCGACCTGCGCGGATCGCCCGGCGCCAGCGACCATGCGCCCGCCTGGATCGACATTGCGAAATAGCTGACTGCGCGCCGGCAGATCCTGCAGATTTGCGCTGAACGCGCTTGCGGTGCGTCAATGACACGGGGCGGGATCGTGGGAAGGTGGCGCCCGATGTCCGCCGCATCCGATACCGGCCAGTTTCGTAGCAACAAGGGTTCGAGCCAATGCCAAACAGCGACAGGACCTCCCTGCCCCACCTCAGCCTGCTCGTCGTCTGCGACGGCGGGAAAGCGTTGCTCATGCGCAATGACGGCCACGCCGACCGCCCCAACCTGCACATGGTCGACACGCTCCAGCACCATGCCGAGGCCACCCACGAGATCGGCGCCGAGCGGCCCGGCCGGGTCTATGCGTCGACCGGCGGCGGCCG
>JBKBRD010000245.1:0-5177 GCA_046292405.1 Allobosea sp.
CTCCGCCATGGCGCGCTTGCTGTAGGTCTCGCGCCCGCCATCGCCATGGGGCGCGGAGGACCAGCCATAGCCGCGCAGATCGGGGCAGACGACCGTATGCGTCTTCGCCAGCTCGGGCGCGAGCGCATGCCATTCGGCATGGGTCTGGGGGAAGCCGTGGATCAGCACGACGGGCGGCCCCTCGCCGCCGACGCGCGCGAAGATCCGGCCGATGGCGGTGTCGATCCAGTGGCCCTTGAAGCCAGGGAAGAGGCTGTCGAGATTGGTCATGGCGTCTCGGTTGTGATTGCGGCGTGAACATCGGTGCGGCCGAAGTCGTCGCCCTTGAAAAGCAGCGGCGCGTTCAGCGATTTGGCAAGCGCATAAGAGAAACAATCGCCGAGATTGAGCTTGGCGGGGCGCCGCCCCACGCCACGATGGCGGAGGTATCAACGGCCAACGCATCGGTCATGCGGGCAGCCCGTTCTCATCATAGCCGATGATCTCATCGTCGCTGCGGCTGTCTTGAACGCGCCGCGCACGGAATGCTGCGATGATCGAATCCAATCTGGCGTGATCGATCGACCCTGCTCTGCGCGGCGTCGGCAGCCGTGCCAACCGTTCCTGGGCGGCGATCCTCACCGCCTCCTCGAGCGTTTCTCCGGTGCGCGAGGCAAGTTCCCGGACAATGCGGCCGGTGTCGCCATCTTCGATCAGCAAGCCCATCGCGCGCTCCTTCTGACAGCATGCGTAGCGTGCCACGCAATGTAAGGGGCCTACGGCGAGAAGTCAGCCTTCCTGCTCCCGCTTCACCGCCTGCCAGCCGATGTCGCGGCGGCAGAAGCCGCCCGGCCAGTCGATCAGGTCGACGCCGCGATAGGCCTTGGCCTGCGCTTCTCTCACCGTCTTGCCCAGCCCGACGATGTTGAGCACGCGCCCGCCGCTGGCGACGAGATCGGTCGCGCTCTGCTTCGTGCCGGCGTGGAAGACCAGCACGTCCTCCAGCGCTGCCGCCTTCTCGATGCCCTTGATTGCGCTGCCGGTCTCCGGCTCGGCCGGGTAGCCCTTCGCGGCCATCACCACGGTCAGCGCCACATCGTCCGACCAGCGCAGATCGACATTGCCGAGCACGCCGTCGCAGCAGGCGAGCAGCGCCGGCACGATGTCGCTGCGCAGCCGCGGCATCAGCACCTCGCATTCGGGATCGCCGAAGCGGACATTATATTCGATCAGCTTCGGCCCCTGCGCCGTGATCATCAGCCCGGCGTAGAGCACGCCCTTGAACGGCGTGCCGCGCCTGGCCATGCCGGTGAGCGTCGGGGCGATGATCTCCGTCATCACCCGCTCCTGCAGCGCCGGCGTGATCACCGGGGCCGGCGAATAGGCCCCCATCCCCCCTGTGTTGGGGCCGGTATCGCCGTCTCCGACGCGCTTATGGTCCTGCGCCGAGGCCAGCGCCAGCGCATGCGTCCCGTCGCTGAGGGCAAAGAAGCTGGCCTCCTCGCCGATCATCCATTCCTCGATCACGACCTCCGAACCGGCCGCGCCCAGCCCGCCCGCAAACATCATGTCGATGGCGTCGTTGGCTTCATCGCGCGTCTGCGCCATGACCACGCCCTTGCCGGCGGCGAGCCCGTCGGCCTTGATCACGATCGGCGCGCCTTGGGCGGCGACATAGGCCTTGGCGGCGGCGGCGCTGTCGAAACGGCCGAAGGCGGCTGTGGGAATCCCGCATTCGTCGCAGAGTTCCTTGGTGAAGGATTTTGAGCCCTCGAGCCGGGCGGCGGCCTTCGACGGCCCGAAGGCCTTGACGCCGGCCGCGGCGAGCGAATCGACGATGCCGTCGACGAGCGGCCCCTCCGGCCCGACGACGACGAGCCCGACGCCCTGCAGGCGGCAGAAGCCGACGATGGCGGCATGATCGGCGAGATCGAGCACGACATTCTCGCCGCATTGCGCCGTGCCGGGATTGCCGGGCGCGATGTAGAGCCGGTCGCAGAGCGGCGAGCCCGATATCGCCCAGGCCAACGCATGTTCACGCCCGCCCGAGCCGATCAGAAGGATGTTCATCGCCGTCTCCCAAGCACCGCCCGACAGTGGGGCAATAGCGGCGGGCGCGGGCGAGGGCAATTGCGCTGGCGAGAGAACGTCCAGACAGCTGCGTTGTCATTCCGGGCTCGCGCCTGCGGCAGGTGGCGGAACATCATTGGGCGCGACGTTGATGACGGGCCCCACGCCATCCCCTTCCCCCCGCTTACCCATGTCGGCTGTTGCCGACATGGGCATGGCTTGCCAGACATCGGAAACATCCGATGTCTGGTGGGGAGGGGTTAGGGATGGGGGGGCGCAAAGCCCGAATTCCGTCCTCGATCGCTCAAGCCGAGCGGCGCTGCCCCCACCCCAGCCCTCCCCGCCGCAAGCGGGGGGAGGGAGTGGCGACTCGCTAGAGGCGAGCCACGCCGCTTCAGCTTGGCGGCCTGCACGGCTAAGGTCCGGGCATGGACAGCGAATCGCCCGAAACCAAACCATCCAATGCGCCAGACTGGTCGGTCTCGGAGCTGTCGGGCGCGCTCAAGCGCACGCTGGAGGATGCGTTCGGCTTCGTGCGCGTGCGCGGCGAGATTTCCGGCTATCGCGGGCCGGTCGCCTCCGGCCATGTCTATTTCTCGCTGAAGGACGCCAACGCCAAGATTGATGCGGTGATCTGGAAGGGCGTCTTCGGCCGGCTGAAGACGCGCCCGCAGGATGGGCTGGAGGTCATCGCCACCGGCAAGATCACCACCTTCGCCGGCAAGTCGAGCTACCAGATCATCATCGATTCGCTCGAACCCGCCGGGGTCGGCGCGCTGATGGCGCTGCTCGAGGAGCGCCGCAAGAAGCTGGCGGCGGAAGGGCTGTTCGCGGAGGAGCGCAAGCAGCTCATCCCCTATCTGCCGCGTGTCATCGGCGTCGTGACCTCACCGACCGGCGCGGTGATCCGCGACATCCTGCACCGGCTCGAGGACCGCTTCCCCCGCCATGTCCTGGTCTGGCCGGTGCGGGTCCAGGGCGAGACGAGCGCGGCCGAGGTCGCCGCCGCCATCGCGGGCTTCAACGCCCTGCCCGAAGGCGGGCGCATTCCCCGCCCTGACGTCATCATCGTCGCCCGCGGCGGCGGCTCGCTCGAGGACCTCATGGGGTTCAACGAGGAAATCGTGGTGCGCGCCGCCGCAGCCTCGCTGATCCCGCTCGTCTCCGCCGTCGGCCATGAGACCGACTGGACGCTGATCGACCACGCCGCCGATCTGCGCTGCCCGACGCCGACCGGCGCCGCGGAAAAGGTCGTGCCCGTGCGCGCCGAGTTGATGGCGATGGTGGCGGACCTGTCGCGCCGGCAGGCGGGCGCGATGCGCCGCCTGTCGGATCGTCGCCGCAGCGAGCTGCGCGCGGTCGCGCGCGCCCTGCCGGGTCCCGAGGCCGTGCTGTCGAGCCCGCGCCAGCGGCTCGATCTCGCGGCGGCCCGGCTCGCCCCCGCGCTCGCGCGGAACGCCCGCGCGCATGAGCAGCGGGTGCAGGGGCTCGCACAGCGGCTCAACCGCTATTCGCCCTCGGCGCGCCTCGCCGGGTACAAGCAGCAGGTGCTCGGCCTCGCCCGAAGCCTGCGCCAGGGCCGGGACGCGCTGCTGCGCGCCGAGAAGGCGCGCGTGCTGCAGGATCGCAAGAGCGTCGCCGCCATGGCCGACCGCGCCGCGCGCGCGCTCGCGGCCCTGCTGGCGCGGCGGCGGGAACGGGTGGAGACGCTGACCGAGCGGGGCCGCCGCGGTTTCGCGCAGGGCGTGGTGCGACGGCGCGACCGGCTGGCTTCGCTGGGAGCGCTCGTCGCCTCGCTCGGGCCGCAAGCGGTGCTCGCCCGCGGCTATGCGCTGGTGCGCGACGAGGCGGGAAACCTGGTGCGCTCGGTCGCGCAGGTCCAGCTCGGCCAGCGCCTCGCCATCCAGCTCAGCGACGGGGCGTTTCAGGCCGTTGCGGGCGGGGGCGACGGCGCTGCGCGTCCGGCCAGGCCGGCGCGGCGGGACGCCAAGCCCGGCCAGGGCGACCTGTTCTGAGGCCGGCCGCCTCGCTCAGCGTTTCGTCAGGAAGGCCTTGACCCGCCGCAGCGCATCCTCGCGCGCAGCCAAGTTTGTGCCGACCATCGCCTTGCCGGTGCCGGTGGCGGAATAGGCGATGTCGGACCGCTCCTTCACCTCGAGGCGCGGGTGATCGAAATCATGCAGCGCGCCCGGATAGAGCACGAGCTCGACCTGCTCGCCGCGGGCTTTCGCAGCCTTTGCGAGATAGGCGCACGGCGCCGGCGGCGTCCAGTCATCGGCGTCGCCCATCAGGATCAGCGCCGGCAACCGCGCCGAGAAATCGAGCGATTCCGATTGCAGCCGGCAATTTGGGTAAAAGGCGATGGCGCTGCTGAAATCGGGCTTGTTGTCCGCCGGCTTGCGATCCCTGCGAATGGCGGCGAGCACGGCCGCGCCCCCGCCCGACCAGCCGAGCAGGCTGATCCCGTCGGCCCGCACATCGCTGCGCGCCTGCAGCCAATGCCGCGCCAGCGCCGCATCGGCGACCCGCTCGCGGCTGGAGCGGACGGTGGCGTCCTTGACGCCGCATTGCGAGCCGAGCTTGCGCGAGCCATAGCTGTCCGGCATCAATACGATGACGCCGGCGGCGGCGAGCTGCTCGCCCCAATCGGAGTGTCGCAGCGAGAGCTGGCCGTTCTGGCGCCACAGGCCGTTGCAGCCATGCATGGCCACCACCGCGGGGAAGGGGCCCGGACCCGCGGGAAGATAGAGGACGGCGTCGAGCGTCAGCGCGTCGCCGGGCAACCTGACGCGCTGGTAGCCGCCAGCCCAGGCAAACGTCGTCAGGGCAAAGACGCAGCCTATCAAGGCGGCGCTGAAGCGCATAAAACTGGACATCATCGGCCGGGACGTTAACACCAGATGGGACTATCTCGACAATCGGCTTCACAATCAACGGCTTCGACGAAATCAAGATGAACATCAGCAATCGATTGCCCACTCCCGGGCCCGAAGCCTCGGTCGATTACGGCCATGGCGATTTCCGCGTCGTGCGGCCTGGCGCCTTTGTGCGCTGCGCCGTCACCGGCGCGCCGATCCGTCTCGAAGAGCTGCGCTACTGGTCGGTGGAATGGCAGGAGGCCTATGCCT
>JBKBRD010000246.1:0-5171 GCA_046292405.1 Allobosea sp.
GTCGCAGGGTTCGGACGCCCCTCTCTCCTTCGCCTGGCCGGAGGAAAGCCGCGAGGAGGATTGTGAAGTCCTGACCCTGCTGTTGCCGCGCGAGACCTCCGGCCTGGTTCCCGACGCCGCCGAGCCTCTCCAGCTCGATCCGACAGGCGGCGCCGCGGCGCTGCTTGCGGATTTCGTCGCGCAGCTTGCGAAACAGCTCGTCGAAATTCCGGAAGAGAGGGCCGGCCAGCTCGCCGTCGCAGCGCACGCCATGGTCAAAGCCTGCGCCAGCACCACGGCGGCGATTGCGACGCCGACGCAGCCAGCTCTGAAATCGGGCTCGACGCGCCTGGTCGAGAAGGCGCGCCTCGTCGTGCACCGCAACATGGCCTCGCCGGAGTTCGGGCCGGGGCAACTCGCCAGGCTTTTGGCCGTGTCCCGCTCGAAACTCTACAGATTGCTCGAAGCCCAGGGCGGGGCGGCGCATTTCATCAACCAGGAGCGCCTGGCCGAAGCGTTCTGCATCCTTGCGGCGACGGACGAAGCGGTGTCGGTCCACGCCATAGCGACCCAGGTCGGCTTCAAGGATCACTCCACCTTCAGCCGCGCGTTTCGGCGCGCCTTCGGCTGCAGCCCGACTGTGGCGCGCGAACGAGCGCAAGGCGGCGACCCCCTCCTCCCCCAGCGCGCGGCGCCGGAAAACCCCGCCATGGGCAACAGCCGTTCCGGCAATCCGCAGCGGGGCGTTGCGGTCGCCTTCGCCACGCAAACCGCCCCGGCGCCACGCGGCGCCGGGCGTCCGGCTTCCTTCGAGAATGGGATGAACGGCGCAGATTTGGGATTCTCGGCTGATCCGGCCTCAGGAGAGTGTTGCTAGCTTTCGGCAGTCGTCTTGCGCTGCTCCGGCGGCGCTCGGCGCGTCGATCGGCCAAGCCGTCACGGCTTGTCACGATCCGAAGATGAAGCGGTGCGAGCGAACAGGTCATGCGACAAGCGATGCCCACCGAGACGCGTGCCTGCGGACAAGCGCGCAATAGTGGGATGTCTGGCCAGCCCGGCGCGACGCGGCTTGGATCTGGCGGCAGCCGCCTCGCCGCCTGCCTGACCGTCCTCATCATGCTGCCCGGCTGCCGGGACGAAGCCGAGAAGGCTCCCGCTCCGCAGCCCAGAATGGTGAAGACCACAACGATTCAAGCGCTCCGCCAAAGCGCCGACCTGAGCTTCGCGGGGCATATCGAGGCGCAGGACCAGGCTTCGCTGTCCTTCCGCATCGGCGGTCGGCTCGCCGAGCGCCTCGTCTCCGTCGGCGCCAGCGTCACCGAAAACCAGATCGTCGCCCGGCTGGACCCGGAGAACGAGCTCAACGATCTGAGAGCGGCGCAGGCCGCGCTGACGGCTGCCGAAGGGGCGTTCCGCAAGGCCGACAACCAGTATCAGCGGCAGAGCCAGCTGCTCGCGCGCGGCGTGACGAGCCAGGCCGATTTCGAGGCGGCGAGCCAGGGCCGCCTCGCCGCGCGCGCGCAGGTCGACGCAGCCCAGGCCAGGGTCCGCTCGGCGCAGGACGTCGTGGCCTTCACCACGCTCAGGGCCGATGCGCCGGGGATCGTGACCCGCGTCGGTGCGGAGCCGGCGGAAGTGGTTCCGGCCGGACGCATGGTCGTGCAGCTGGCGCGCCGGGACGGTCGCGACGCCGTGTTCGAGCTGCCGGCCGAAACCATCCGGACAATCTCGGCAGACGCCAACGTCCATGTCGCGCTGCCCGGCAATGGCGCGAGCGTGCGCGGCCATCTGCGCGAGGTCGCTCCGCAGGCCGATCCGGTGACCCGCACGTTCCAGGTCCGCGTCGGGCTGGTCGATCCGCCGGAGTCGTTCCGGCTCGGCGCCGCCGTCAACGGCGCGATCCGCGGCAGCGAAGTCTCAGGCTTCGTCATACCCGCCTCGGCGCTCACGCGAGACGACAAGCAGCCAGGGGTCTGGGTCGTCGACACCGCCGCCATGACGGTGTCGCTGCGCAAGCTCGAACTGCTCGCCCGCGATCCGGCCACCGCCACTGTCGGCAGGGGGCTCGCGATGGGCGACGTCATCGTGACCGCCGGCGCCAACCTGCTCAGGGAAGGACAGCGCGTTCGGCTTTCGGGGGTTGAGGCGCGATGAGGTTCAACCTGTCCGAATGGGCCCTGAAAAGCCGCTCCGTCGTGATCTATCTGATGATCGTCGCCGTGGCGGCGGGCGTCTTCGCCTTCGTCAAGCTCGGCCGCAACGAGGACCCCGCCTTCGTCATCAAGTCGATGGTGGTGGCGGCGGCCTGGCCCGGCGCGACGATGGAGGACACGCTCAAGCAGGTCACCGAACGGCTGGAGCGCCAGATCGAGGAGACGCCCGGCCTCGACTTCGTGCGCAGCTATACGACGCCCGGCATGACGACGATCTTCGTCAATCTAAAGCAGTCGGTGCCGGCGCGCGAGGTGCAGGAGACCTGGTTCAAGGTCCGCAACCTCGTGGCGGATGTCCGCCACACCCTGCCTGCGGGCACGCAGGGACCGTTCTTCAACGATCGCTTCGGCGATACCTTCGGCATCATCTACGGCTTTACGGCAGACGGCTTCACCGGGCGCGAATTGCGCGACCATGTCGAGGCGGCGCGTTCGCGGCTGCTGCTGGCGCCCGACGTCTCCAAGATCGAGATCATCGGCGCCCAGGACGAGCGCATCTTCATCGAATTCTCGGTCCGCGAGCTCGCCAATCTCGGCATCGACCGGGCCGCGCTGCTCGGCGCGCTGCAGAGCCAGAACGTCGTGCGTCCGTCGGGCGTGGTGCAGACCCAGGACGAGAAGTTCTCGCTGCGCGTTTCCGGCGCCTTCCAGTCGGAGGCCGATCTGCTCGAGGTGAACTTCCCCGTCGGCGACCGGATGGTGCGGCTGGCCGACATCGCCACGGTCAGGCGCGGCTTCGCCGATCCGCCGCAGCCGATGTTCCGCGTCAACGGCGAAGCGGCGATCGGCATCGGCATCGCCATGCGGGACGGCGGGGATATTCTCGCGCTCGGCCGCAACGTCAAGGCGGCCATGGCGCAGATCACCGCCGATCTGCCCATCGGCATCGAGCCCAGGCTGGTCGCCGACCAGTCGGTGACGGTCGACGAGGCCATCGCCGATTTCATGAGCTCGCTCTGGCAGTCGGTCGCGATCATCCTCGTGGTCAGCTTCATCAGCCTCGGCGTGCGTCCAGGGCTCGTCGTCGCGCTCTCGATCCCGCTCACCCTTGCGGTCGTCTTCGCGGTGATGAACGTGATGGGCATCGACATGCAGCGCATCTCGCTGGGCGCCCTGATCATCGCGCTCGCGCTGCTCGTCGACGACGCCATGACCACGACCGACGCCATGGTGACGCGGCTCGCCGCGGGCGATGAGAAAGCCAAGGCCGCGACATTCGCCTTCGAGAAATACGCGGTGGCGATGTTCGCCGGCACGCTGGTGACGATCGCCGGCTTCGTGCCGATCGGCTTCGCCGCGAGTTCGGCCGGCGAATACACCTTCTCGCTCTTCGCCGTCGTCAGCATCGCGCTGGTGGTGTCATGGTTCGTCGCCGTCATCTTTGCGCCGGTGCTGGGCATGGCGCTGCTGAAGGCGCCCCAAGGGTCGGCCAAGGCCGCCGGTCCCGGCCGCATCGAGCGCGGCTTCCGCAGCATGCTCTCGGCCGCCATCCGCCTGCGCTGGCTCACCATCGCGGCGACGCTGGGGCTGTTCGCAGCCTCGATCCTCGCCTTGCCCCTCGTGCCGCGGCAGTTCTTCCCGGCGTCGGACAGGGCCGAACTGCTGGTCGACATGACGCTGCCGCAGAATGCCTCGATCTATGCCAGCGAGGCCTTGGCGCAGCGTTTCGACGCGGCGCTGAAGGACGACCCGGATGTGGCGCGCTGGAGCACCTATGTCGGGCGCGGCGCCATCCGCTTTTATCTGCCGCTCAACGCCCAGCTTCCCAACGACTTCTTCAGCCAGGCCGTCATCGTCGCCAAGGATGTCGCGGCGCGCGATCGGCTGCAGAAGAAGCTCGAGGCCAGGCTCGCGACCGAGTTTCCCAACCTGATCGCGCGCGTCTACCCGCTCGAACTCGGACCGCCGGTCGGCTGGCCGGTGCAATATCGCGTCACCGGCCCCGACATTGCCGAGGTCCGCACCATCGCGATGAAGCTCGCCCAGATCGTCGCCGGCAACAGCCATACCGACCAGGTGAATTTCGACTGGATCGAGCCCTCTCGCGAATTGCGCCTGCGGGTGAACCAGGACGAAGCGCGACGCCTCGGCCTCAGCTCCCAGGCTCTCGCCGGCATCGTCAACACGGTCGTCTCCGGCACGGTCGTGACGCAGCTGCGCGACGACATCTATCTCGTCGATGTCGTCGTGCGGGCCCAGGGCGCCGATCGCATCTCGCTCGACACGCTGCGCACCATGCAGGTCGCCCTGCCCGGCGGACGCTCAGCGCCGCTCTCGCAATTCGTGACCTTCAGCTATGAGCTCGACGCGCCGCTGATCTGGCGCCGGGACCGGGTGCCGACGCTGACGGTGGCGGCCGACGTCAAGCCGGGCGTCCTCCCCGAGACCGTCGTCACCGCCCTCAACCCCGGCATCGACGCGCTGCGCAAGACGCTCGCGCCCGGCTACGGGATCGCGACCGGCGGCACGGTGGAAGAGAGCGCCAAGTCGCAGGCCTCCGTCATCGCCATCGTGCCGGTGATGCTGCTGATCATGTTCACGGTGCTGATGGCGGAACTGCGCGGCTTCAGGCTGTTTGCCGTGGTGGTCAGCATCGCGCCGCTGGGGATGATCGGCGTCGTCGGGGCGCTGCTCGTTTCGGGCAAGCCGCTCGGCTTCGTCGCCCTGCTCGGCGTCCTCGCCCTGATCGGCATCATCACCAAGAACGCCGTGATCCTGATCGGCCAGATCGAGGCCGAGCGCGCCGCCGGCAAGGGCGTGGTCGAAGCCGCGCTCGATGCGGCGTCCACCCGCTTCCGCCCGATCATGCTGACGGCGGTCTCCACCGTCCTCGGCATGATCCCGATCGCGCCGACCGTGTTCTGGGGGCCGATGGCCTTCGCCATCATGGGCGGGTTGCTGGTCGCGACCGTGCTGACACTGATCCTGCTGCCGGTGCTCTATGTCGCGGTCTTCGGCGGCGGCGCCTCCAGGGATGTG
>JBKBRD010000247.1:0-5154 GCA_046292405.1 Allobosea sp.
ATCGCCCTCGATCTCCGCGCCGGCGGCGCGCACCGCCAGGCGATCGGCAATGATGCTCTCGACCCGGCTCGCGAAAAAGGCGACGGCCGGCCGCGCGCGGATGCGGCCGATGCGCGGCAGCCAGGCGGGCGCGCCGAGCACGTCGAGCGGATCGATCCGCCCTTGCGTCTCGAAATAGCGGGTCAGCGCCTCGCCGAACGCAGTTGCGCCGCCGGCGATGCTGTTGGAGAACAGCGTCTCGGCCAGAACGTCATAGGTCAGCCGGGTCATGTCCTGGCTGACATCGACGATGCGGCCCCGGCGCCGGCCAGCCATGCGGGCGACCTGCGCATCGATCGGCGGCAGCATCTTCTGGGCCAAGGAGGCGACCCGGCGCGGCGTGAACAGCGGCGCCAGCGTCCGGCGCGCCCGCTTCCAGGCCTCGCCCTCGACGGTCAGCAGCCCCTCGCCCAGGCCCGGCGCCAGAATCGCGCGCTGCAGATCGTCCTTGCGGTAATTGGCGACGTTCTCGACCAGCACATGGCGGATGGCCGCGGGATCGGACAGCACGACGCCATAGCCGAGCAGGCTCTTGCCGGCGACGATCGGATCCTGGAAATGCTGACGCCGCCAGATGGTGAGCGGATTGCGCCGCAGGCGCAGCAGCAGTTCGAGCCGCCCGAATTCATGCTCGGCCGGAACCGGCACGGGCGGATTCACGGCCTTGCGCATCACCTGCTGCCTCATCGCCAATGTCGACATGCCGCCTGTCTCCTCTCCGGATCGTCCCGTCAGCCGCTCGCATCTTCGCGCCGGAATGGGCCGCGACTGAGGCGGCGTCCTCTCACCAGGGCAGGCGCTCGCCCGAATAGTCGAAGAACGAGCCCGTATCGGCCGGCTCCAGCGCCGCGAGCACCGAGAGCAGGCGGGCGGCCGCTTCCTCCGGGCTCTGCACGCTCAGGCCCGTGCGCGCGAAGGGCTCGGACAGGCCGGTGTCGACGGTGCCCGGGTGCAAGGCGACGCAGATCGCCTCGGGATGGCTGCGCCGGGCTTCGATCGCCGCCGTCCGCAGGATCTGGTTGAGCGCCGCCTTCGAGGCCCGGTAGCTGTACCAGCCGCCGAGGCGGTTATCGCCGATGCTGCCGACCTTGGCCGAGAGCGTGGCGAAGACGGCCCGGCCCTGGCGCGGCAGGCGCGGCAGCACATGTTTCATCAGCAGCGCCGGGCCGATGGCGTTGAGCGCGAAGGCGCGGCTCATCTTGTCGGCATCGAGTTCGCGCCAGCTCTTCTCCGGCCGCTGGGCCGCGTCATGCAGGAAGCCGGTGGCGTCGATGACCAGACGCAGCGGGCCGACTTGCGCCGCATGCTGGGCTGCGGCTGCGAGCGTGGCTTCGTCGAGGAGGTCGATGGCCGGGTCGGTGCTGCGGCCGAAGCCGATCGCCTGCGCAAAGGCGCCGCCGTCCCGCAGCCGCGCCAGCAGGGCCCGGCCGATGCCGCCGCCCGCGCCGAAGACGACGGCGATGCCGGTTTCGCCGCTCATCGACGCCCGGCCGCAGCGCGCGCCACGACGCGCGACAGAAGCGGCCGGACGGGCAGGAACAGGCGATAGCCGAGCTCGAGCAGCGGCGTGACGCCCGGCAGCCTTGCGATCCGCGCCGCCCAGCGCCAGCGCGGCAGCGTGCTCCAGACCAGGACGAAGGCCGCCGCCCCCGAGACCAGCCGCCCCTGCGCGTCGCGCACATGGAACCGGGCCATGGCGTCGCCGCGCGGGAGATCCTGCCCGGTGCTCTCATCCGCGCGGGCGACATCGGTGAAGCAGATGCGCTCGGCGCCCGGCTGGCTGCGATAATGGCCGATCTCCGCCCGGCAGAGCGGGCAGGCGCCGTCGTAATAGACGGTCAGGGCTGGCGCTTCAGCTGGCATGAGCGAGCGCCATCTGGGCTGAGATCGCGGCGCCCAGGGCATCGCCGCTGTCGAAGGCGGCCTCGACCCGCGGGCCGATGCACCAGTCGCCGCAGGCGCCGAGGCCCGCCTGCGCATCCCACAGACAGGGCTGGCCCGCCGCTTGCTCGACCATGGCGTAGCGCCAGCGATGCGCCGCGCTGTAGCTTGCCGCCTCCTGCACGCCGGTCAGTTGCCGGAAGCTCTCGGTCAACGCTGCTGCGACCTCCTCCGCCCTGCGTTCGAGGTTGGCGCGCGACCAGGCCGGGCTGGCATGGACGACGACGGTCTGGGCGTCGCCAGGCCGGCCGGGCTTGCCGGAATTGCGGGCGATCCAGGCAATGGTCTCGCTCTGCGGGCGCAGCGCCTCGAAGCCGAGCGCCGTCTCCGCCGGAAAGGCGAGCATCAGCGCCCAGCAGGGGGCGTAGCGGACATCGGCCAATTCAGGGAAGGAGACGCCGCAGGAGGCGGCCAGCGGCTGCGCCTGCGGCGCCGGCACGGCCAGGACGACCGCATCGAAAGACCCGTTGCCGGACGTCTCGACCAGGCCGTCGGCGGTCATCACGCTCCAGCCGGTCGGGCCGCGCGACAGAGAAGCGACCTGCGATCCGGTCACGACGCTCAGCCCCTCCGCCATGGCGCGCGCCGGAGCGGTCATGCCCGGGGTCCCGACGAAATGGCCGGGCTGCCATTGCGCCGCCTGGCCTGACGCCAGCCAGGATTCGAGCTGGCTGCGGAAGCCTTCGCCCTTCGCGGTGAAATATTGCGCGCCATGGTCGAACTGCAGCGCGCCGACCCGGCGCGTCGCCATGCGGCCGCCGAGCCCGCGGCTCTTGTCGAACAGCGTCGCGTCATGTCCGGCCGCGCGGACGCGCCCGGCGGCGGCCAGGCCCGCCATGCCGGCGCCGATGATGGCGATATGTCGTGTCATGCCCGCTCGCTTCCTCTCGTCGGACCATTATACGCAGACCCGGCGTCGCCGGACCGCCGATGACGCGCGTCGCATGGCCGACAGTCCGGAGGATCATGTCGCGGATGCGTTCCGCCGTCTGGCGCATGGCGCGGGTCCGCCCTAGGTTCCGCCATTCCCAGAACGCAGGCGCAGTTTCACGCATGGATCAACGGGTCGAGACCGCCGCGCCCGCCGCGCCGATGAGCGAGGCGGATATCCGCACGATTCTCTATGGCATCATGCTGGCGATGTTCCTGGCCGCGCTGGACCAGACCATCGTCGCGACCGCGATGCCGACGATCGGGCGCGAGCTCAACGACGTCGCCCATCTGCCCTGGGTGGTGACGGCCTATCTGCTCGCCTCCACCGCCGTGACGCCGCTCTACGGCAAGCTCGCCGACATCCATGGCCGGCGCATCGTGCTGCTCTCGGGCATCGTCGTGTTCATCGTCGGCTCGATCGCCTGCGCGGTCGCGCCGAGCCTGTGGCTGCTGGTGGTGGCGCGCTTCGTCCAGGGGCTCGGCGGGGGCGGGCTGATCGCGCTGGCGCAGACCATCATCGGCGACATGGTGCCGCCGCGCGAGCGCGGCAAATATCAGGTCTACATCGCCAGCGTGTTCATGGCCTCCTCGCTGCTGGGGCCGGTGCTGGGCGGCTTCATCGCCGAGAAACTGCACTGGTCGGTGATTTTCTGGATCAACCTGCCGCTGGGGCTGGCCGCCTATCTGATGACCTTCAACGCGCTGAAGCGGCTGCCGCGATACGAGCGGCCGCACAAGCTCGACATGCTCGGCGCCCTGTTGATCACCAGCGCGACGATGACGCTGCTGCTCGCCCTCTCCTGGGGCGGCACGCATTATCCCTGGGCCTCGGCGCAAATCCTCGGCCTGGTCGTTCTGTCGGGCCTGCTCTGGCTGCTGTTCGCCTGGCGTCTCAGAAGCGCGGACGAGCCGTTGAT
This sequence comes from Allobosea sp., assembly GCA_046292405.1. Lineage (GTDB taxonomy): Bacteria > Pseudomonadota > Alphaproteobacteria > Rhizobiales > Beijerinckiaceae > Allobosea. The sequence goes on from JBKBRD010000247.1 coordinate 3,831, forward strand.
CCCGCTCGACGTTCTGGCCAATCCGGTGGTGCGCTGGGGGACCATCGCCGCCGGCTTCGGCATGGGGACGTTCATCGGGCTGACGATCTATCTGCCGCTCTATTTCGAGACCGTGGTCGGGATGAGCGCCGCCTCCTCGGGGCTCGGCCTGCTGCCGCTGACCTGCGGCACGGTGATCGGCGCCACCGCCTCCGGCCGGGCGCTGACGCGCATCAAGCACTATAAGCGCGTGCCGATGGCGGGGCTCACCGTGGCGATGCTGGGCGTGACCGTGCTCGCCCTCTATGCCGGCAGCCTGCCGCTGCTGCCCTTCGCGCTGATGCTGACCCTGATCTCGCTGGGGCTGGGCACCCTGCTGCCGGTCGCCACGGTGGCGATCCAGAACGCCGTGCTGCAGCACCAGCTCGGCACGGCGACGGCGGTGGCGAATTTCTTCCGCCAGATCGGCGGGGCGCTGATCGTGGCGGTGTTCGGCGCGATCGTGCTCGGCGGCATCGGCGGCGCGGGCTCCGGCCTCTCGCCGGAGGCGCTGAAGCTCGGCACGGTCGACCGTGAGGTGATGGTGCAGCTGTTTCGCTATGTCTTCGCCGCGACCGGCATCGGCTTCGCGGCTGCCCTGTTCTGCCTCACGCGGATGGCGGAACTGCCGCTGCGCGGGCGATCGGTCGAGGCCGTCCAGGCGGTGACCGGCGAATAGCGCGCTTGCGCCGCGTCAAGGCGGAGATGTCCCACGCTCGTCACAGTCACGGATCAGGGTGGCTCGTCACCCGAAGCCAGGAGCGTTCCATGTCCGATCTCGTCGTCATCGTCTATCCGACCGAAGCCCGCGCCGAGGAGATGCGCAGCAAGATCCTGTCCTTGCAGAAAGAGTACCTGATCGAGATCGGCGACGCCGCGATCGCCGTGATGCACCAGGACGGCAAGGTGAAGCTCAACCAGCTGCTCAACACGACCGCGCTCGGCGCGGCCTCGGGCAGTTTCTGGGGGCTGCTGATCGGCGCGATCTTCCTGATGCCCGTGTTCGGCGTGGCGCTGGGCGCCGCATCGGGCGCGCTCGGCGGGGCGCTGACCGATTACGGCGTCAACGACGCGTTCATGAAGGAGCTGGCGGCGACGCTGCAGCCGGGCAACGCCGCCTTGTTCGTGCTGATCAACAAGATGACCGGCGACAAGGTGCTTGAGGCGATCAAGGGCACCGGCGGCGTCGTGCTGAAGACGTCGCTCGACCATAGCCGCGAGCAGGCGCTGCGCGATGCGATCTCGGGCGCGCCGAGCGCGCCGAGCGCCGCGGCAGGCTGAGCCTGCGCTCGTTACGGGGCTTCGC
>JBKBRD010000248.1:0-5109 GCA_046292405.1 Allobosea sp.
CAGGAAGATCGCTGGCCTGCGCCGCGCTTATTGCGCTCGAGGCCAGAAGGGCGGCGGTCAATCCCGCGCACAGGTAACGATATGTCATGTCAGTCCCCAGCTGCTGAGCCGGCGACGCTCGACTTTCGGCGCCCGCCATCGCTCCGGGGCCAACAAAGCGCTTCGCCTCACCGAGGGGATTTGATCTCGATCAAAAATTTGCCGCACGCAGTAGGTCGCTACGACACTGTTGCTGCCCTGCAACAAACAACGCGGCTTCAGCCCTTCGAGACCTTCTGATAGTCCTTCACATCCGAAAAATTGATGTCGCTGGCACGCTCGGAATCGTATTTCAGCGTGAACTGCGACGAAGCCATGAAGACCGGATCGCCATCGAGGTCGTCGGCCATCGAGGACGGTTTGAGCGCCACGAATTTTTGAAGCGCCGCCTTGTCGTCTGAGGACACCCAGCGCGCAATCGAGAATTGGCACGGCTCGAAATCCACCGGCAGCGAATACTCCGCCTCCATCCGCTCCTTCAGCACGTCGAGCTGCAGCGCTCCGACCACGCCGACGATCGCCGGCGCGCCGTCATGCGGCAGGAAGAGCTGGACCACCCCCTCCTCCGCCATCTGCTGCAGCGCCTCGCGCAGCTTCTTGGCTTTCATAGCGTCCTTCAGCTTGACGCGGCGCAGGATTTCCGGCGCGAAGCTCGGCACCCCCTTGAAGACGATGTCCTCGCCCTCGGTCAGCGTATCGCCGATGCGCAAGGTGCCGTGATTGGGCAGGCCGACGATATCGCCGGCATAGGCCTCCTCGGCGATCGAGCGGTCGCGGGCGAAGAAGAACTGCGGCGCGTTCAGCGGCATCGGCTTCGCGGTGCGCACCAGCTTCGCCTTCATCCCCCGCGTCAGCTTGCCCGAGCAGACCCGCATGAAGGCGATGCGGTCGCGGTGGTTGGGGTCCATATTCGCCTGGATCTTGAAGACGAAGCCGGTCATCTTCGGCTCGTCGGCCTCGATGGTGCGCTTGTCGGCGACCTGCGCCCGCGGGCTCGGGGCCAGCGCGCCGAGCGCGTCGATCAGGTCGCGCACGCCGTAGTCGCGCAGGGCCGCGCCGAAATAGAGCGGCGTCAGATGGCCCTCGCGGAACGATTCGAGATCAAAGGGCTTCAGCCCCTCGCTGGCGAGAAACACCTCCTCGCGCCAGGTCTCGGCCGCGCCATGCGGCAGCAGCGCATCGAAAAGCGGATCGTCGGGACCCGACACCGCCTGGTCCTGCGCGCTTTCGTCGCCCTTCTGATTGCGGCGGAAGGTGTTGGCCTTGAGGTCGTAGGTGCCGACGAATTCACGCCCCCGTCCCACCGGCCAGGTCATCGGCGCGACGTCGAGCGCCAGCGTCGTCTCGATTTCGTTGATCAGGTCGAACGGGTCGCGCGTCTCGCGGTCGACCTTGTTGATGAAGGTGACGATCGGGATGTCGCGCAGCCGGCAGACTTCGAACAGCTTCTTGGTGCGCGCCTCGATGCCCTTGGCGGCGTCGATCACCATCACCGCCGAATCGACCGCCGTCAGCGTCCGGTATGTGTCTTCGGAGAAGTCCTCATGGCCCGGCGTGTCCAGCAGGTTGAAGACATGCCCGCCATATTCGAAGGTCATCACCGAGGTCACGACCGAAATGCCGCGCTGGCGCTCGATCTTCATCCAGTCCGAGGAGGTCTGGCGGCGGCCGGCCTTGGCGCGCACTTCGCCGGCCAGCTGGATCGCGCCGCCGAAATACAGCAGCTTTTCGGTCAGCGTCGTCTTGCCCGCGTCAGGGTGCGAGATGATCGCGAAGGTGCGGCGGCGCGCGTGCTGGCCCGCAATGGCGTCGGTGGTCGAAAGTTCGGTCATACCGCGTGTGAAGACAGGATGGAGGCGGCGAAGTCAATCGCGACGACCCCGTATCCGCCGCGATGCCGAACGGCGCCTCATTGCCCAATATGACCTAGCGTAATTTATAAAATTACCATTGGTTAATCTGGGTTTGGTTCAATGCGTCGAGGGTCCGCCGCTGCGGCTCAGGAACCAGGCGCAATAACCGATGTACAGCCTGAAACGCATTTCGAGCCAGATTTTCGCGTCAGTCGCCTTCATGGTCGCCGCGGGCGTCATCGTCGTCATCGTCGGCGTGGATACGATCGGGCGCTACGCCGCCATCTCGCATGGGATGCGGGTTTCCGCCCAGCAATCCATCCTGGCCGAGCAGGCCAACGGTCTGGTCAACGGGCTGATCATGGAGGCGCGCGGCGTTTATTTGAGCGCCGACAAGGCGGAGGCGGAGGTCTTCGTCGCTCCCCTGCAGCTGCATATCCAGGATTTGAGAGCCGTGCTGACCACTTGGCGCAAGCAGCCCCCGCCCAGTGAGCCTCTCGCCGCGAAAAGCCTGTTCGACCAAATCGAAGCCCTGCTGCGTGTCGGCGACGAACTTGTGCGGTTGACCCGGCAGTTCGGGCCGCAGCTGGCCAGCGCCTTTGGCAACAACGAATCCAACGCGCAGCTCAGACAGTCGCTGAGCGCCAGCCTGGAGCACGTCTCCCGCGCCAGCGAGCGCGACAGCGCGCGTCTCGGCGCTTCGCTCGACGCGCTGCAGGCCGCCAGCATGCGTGACCTCGCGACGGGCGGCGGCGCTCTGCTGCTGGTCGCCTTCGGCTTCGCGCTCACGGTCGTGCATCTGCGCGTCTCCCGGCCGCTGCGCAATCTCTCGCGCACGATGCGCAAGCTTGCGGCCGGCGAATGCACGCAGCCGCTCACCGAGGCGAGCAGGCTCGACGAGATCGGCGACATGGCGCGGGCTGTCGACGCCTTGCAGGACAGCGCCCGGATTCGCGAGAAATTGCAGCAGGATGCGTTCGAGGCGCAGCAGGCCCGCAGCCAGCGGCAAGCCCATCTCGAAAGCCTCATCCTCGCCTTCGACAGCCAGGTCGACGCCATGTTGGAATCGGTCCGGACCAGCACGGTCGACATGGAGGCGACGGCGAGAGGGTTGGCCGGCGCGGCGATGGAAGCGACGGCGCAGTTGCAGGAGGCGCGCCACGCCTCGCTGGAATCGTCGGAAAGCGTTCGGTCCGTCGCGGCCGCCGCGGAAGAGCTGTCCGTGTCGATCTCGTCGATCGCTCACCGCGCCGACGAGGCCAACCGGGTCGTGACCGAGGCCGCCCAGGACGCCGCATCCGCCCGCGCCCGCGTCACCGCGCTGGCCCAGGCGACGTCGCGCATCTCCAGCATCGTCGGATTGATCAGCGACATCGCCGCCCAGACCAACCTGCTGGCCCTGAACGCCACCATCGAGGCCGCCCGCGCCGGGGAGGCGGGGCGGGGCTTCGCCGTCGTCGCCAGCGAGGTCAAGCGTCTCGCCAGCCGAACCGCGGAAGCGACGGGGGACATCGCCATGCAGGTGGCGGCGCTCAACGACGGGACGGCGTCGGCGGTTGCGGCGATCGGCCTGATCGCCGAGGTCATGGATCAGGTCGCGAGCCACGCCGTGTCCATCGCCGACGCAACCTCGCAGCAGCAAGTGGCGACGCGCGAGATCGCCAGCAGCACGCAACTCACCGCCAACGGCACGAAAGCCGTTGCAGACCGGGTCCGCCGCCTCTCCGCCGCCGCTCGCCTGGCGACCAAGACCTCGGGCGAGGTCTTGTCGACGGCGGAAAAACTGGCGCGCGAGGCCGACGAGCTGCGCAGCACCTTCAACGGCTTCTTCAAGGACGTGCAGGCAGCCTAGACCCGACCCGTTCCGCTCGGGCCAAGCTCAGCGGTTCTGGTGCGCCGACGCAATGGCGAGACTGCGGTCGCCGGAACGCCGCGAAGCGACGCTCAGCTCTTCAACCGGTAGCCGGTTCGGAAAATCCAGCCGATCGTGGCGACGCAGGCGGCGAGAAACACCAGCGTCATGCCCAGGCTGATGCCGAGCGAGACATCCGCCACCCCGTAGAAGCTCCAGCGGAAACCGCTGATCAGATAGACGACCGGGTTGAACAGCGTCACCGCCCGCCAGAAGGGCGGCAGCATGTCGATCGAGTAGAACGATCCGCCGAGAAAGGCGAGCGGCGTCACGATCAGCAGGGGCACCACCTGCAACCGCTCGAAACCATCGGCCCAGATGCCGATGATGAAGCCGAACAGGCTGAAAGTCGTCGCGGTCAGCACCAGGAACAGCACCATCCAGAGGGGGTGGGCGATCTTGAGCGGTACGAACAGCAGCGCCGTCGCCAGGATGATGAGCCCGAGCAGAATGGATTTGCTGGCGGCCGCGCCGACATAGGCGATCACCGCCTCCCACCAGGCGACGGGCGCCGAAAGCAGCTCGTAGATCGTGCCCGTAAACTTCGGGAAGTAGATCGCGAAGGAAGCGTTCGCGATGCTCTGGGTCAGCAGCGACAGCATGATCAGGCCGGGCACGATGAACGCGCCATAGGGCACGCCGTCGATCGCCTGCATGCGCGGGCCGATCGCCGCGCCGAACACCACGAAATACAAAGAGGTCGACAGGACCGGCGAGACAATGCTCTGCAGCGGCGTGCGCCAGGTCCTTGCCATCTCGAACAGATAGATGGCGCGGATCGCGTGCCAGTTGATGCCGAGCCGGTTCATGCGCTTGTCCTCACCAGGCTGACGAAAATCTCCTCGAGCGAGCTCTGGCTGGTGCGCAGATCCCGAAAGCTGACGCCCGCCGCCGCCAGTTCCTGCAGCAGCGTGGTGATGCCGGTGCGCTCGGCCTTGGTGTCGTAGGTGTAGACCAGTTCCGTTCCCCCGGCTGCGAGCGCCAGATCATACAAGCTTAGCTGCGCCGGCAGCGCCGCCAACGGGGCCTGCAGCGACAGGGTCAGCTGTTTGCGGCCGAGCTTGCGCATCAGCTCCGCCTTTTCCTCGACCAGGATGATCTCGCCCTTGCTGATCACCCCGACCCGGTCGGCCATCTCCTCGGCCTCTTCGATGTAATGCGTGGTCAGGATGATGGTGACGCCGCTATCCTTAAGCCGGCTTACCATCTTCCACATATCCTGCCGCAGCTCGACATCGACACCCGCCGTGGGCTCGTCGAGGAACAGGATTTCCGGCTCGTGCGACAGCGCCTTTGCGATCAGCA
>JBKBRD010000249.1:0-5075 GCA_046292405.1 Allobosea sp.
ATCGATTCCGGGATATGATGCCCACCTTTCCTGACCCTATCCGCGACGCGCAGGATATTGAGGTCCGGATGGGCCAGCACCACGAAAACCAGACCGAACTGGTAGCCGGCCTGTGCAGCCCTGCGCATGAGTTGCGTGGATTGGTGGCTGCTCAGCGTCGTTTCGTAGACGAAGTCGCAGCGGTTGGCGATCAGGTCGTCGAGCCGGCGCAAAACGTGTCTTCCGGACCGAATCGAAGCCTGCTCGGGCGCATCCGGCGCTATAGCTCTAGCGAAAACATCAGCATTCACAAACTCGCCGGGGGGCTGCAGCGCTGTGTACAGACTGGATTTGCCCGACCCGTTCGCTCCGCCGAAAATAGTGCATACGGGCGTGCGGCTTGTGGGCCGATTCACGCTCGGCTGCGGACGGTGGCGACCACAATCTCTACGCCGTCTTTCAATTCGACGCGTTGCTTCGTCCCATCCGGAAGTTCTCGAATAATCCCCTCGCACACACTGGGGTCAGTGTAATGCGCAGGCACACCTAGCGCCTTGGCCTCTCGAACCGCCTGCTCGCCAATCTGGCTGATTGCGTCGGCATTTTTTCGAAGCATTTCGAAAAGCATCATGGGGACACTCCCGGTCGAGCGGCGAGGTGGCAGCTGGAACATAAGGATCTTCGGCGCTGACCGCTACGTCAATGCCCTGCCGCTGCCGGCGCCTCCGCCGTCTTCCCCGGCTGCTTGCGGTGGCCGAGGCGGGCGAGCCAGCGCACCACCACATAGAACACCGGCGTGAACAGCAGGCCAAACAGCGTCACGCCGATCATGCCCGCGAACACCGCCACGCCCATCGACTGGCGCATTTCGGCGCCTGCGCCCGTGGCGATCGCCAGCGGCAGCACGCCCAGGATGAAGGCGAGCGAGGTCATCAGGATCGGTCGCAGACGCGTCTTGGCGGCGGCGATGGCGGCTTCGCGCGCCGTCATCCCGTCATCCTCCTCCGCCTGTTTGGCGAATTCGACGATCAGGATCGCGTTCTTTGCGGCGAGGCCGACCAGCACGACGAGGCCGATATCGACCAGCACGTTCCGGTCCAGCTCCTGGAAATTCACGCCGATCATCGCCGCAAGAATGCACATCGGCACGATCATGATCACCGCCAAGGGCAGCAGCCAGCTTTCATACAGGGCCGCCAGCAGCAGGTAGACGAAGACGACCGCGAGGCCGAAGGCGATGATCGCGGTGTTGCCCGCCAGTTTCTCCTGCAGCGCGATTTCCGTCCACTCGAAGCCGAAGCCCGACGGCAACCGCTCGGCCGCGATCTTCTCGACCGCCGCGATGCCCTGTCCGGTCGAATAGCCGCGCGCCATCGACAGCTGCACTTCCGCCGCCGGGTAGAGATTGTAGCGCGGCACGCGATAGGCGCCGGTGGTGTTGGAGAAGGAAGCGACGGAGCCGATCGGCACCATCTCGCCATCGGCGTTGCGGGTTTTGAGGTCGGCGACGTCGCGCAGCTCCAGGCGATAAGGGTTGTCGGCCTGCGCGGTGACGCGATAGGTGCGGCCGAGCAGGTTGAAGTCGTTGATGTAGGCCGAGCCCATATAGACAGACAGCGTCTCGAAAATGCGGCTGATCGGCACGCCGAGCATCTCGGCCTTGGTCCGGTCGATATCGGCGAAGACCTGCGGCGTCTTGGTCGAGAACAGGGTGAAGGGCTGCTGGATGCCGGGCACCTGTCCGGCCGAGCCGGCGACGATCCAGGTCGCGCCTTCGAGCGCGGCAAGTCCGCGGCCGCTGCGGTCCTGGACATAGCCTTTGAGACCGCCGCCGCTGCCGATGCCGGGCACGGCCGGCGGCTCGATGACCAGTGCGAAGGCCTCGTTGATCGCAAACATCTGCTGGCGCAGGTCGTTGAGGATGCCCTGCGTCGTCAGCCCTTCCTTCTGCCGGTCGGGAAACGGCTTCAGCGTCACGAAGACGACGCCGGCGTTGGGCGCGATGGTGAAGGTGGCGCCGTCCAGACCAGCAAAGGCGACGGCATGGGCAACGCCGGGCCGCGACAGCACCACCTCGGTCGCGCGCCGCACCACGGCGTCGGTGCGGGGCAGGGAGGAGCCTGGCGGCAACTGCAGCGCCGCGATGAAATAGCCGCGGTCGAGCTGCGGCACGAGGCCCGTCGGCGTCGAGGCCAGGCGCTGGCCGGTGACGGCGATCAACGCGGCATAGACGAGCAGCAGCAGCACCGAGAAGCGGATCAGGCGCGAGGTCACCGCGCCATAGCTGCGCGAGAGCCAGTCGAAGGCGGCGTTGAAGCCGCGGAAGAACCAGCGGATCGGCGCGCCGAGTTTGGCGAAGAAGCCTGTCGGCTCCTCATGGCTGTGCGGCTTCAGCAGGATGGCGGACATGGCCGGCGACAGCGTCAGCGAGACGAAGGCCGAGATCGCGGTCGAGGCTGCGATGGTGACCGCGAATTGCTGGTAGAACGTGCCCTGCAACCCGCTGATGAAGGCGGTGGGAATGAACACCGCGCACAGCACCAGCGCGATCGCGACCAGCGCGCCGCCGACCTCGTCCATCGTCTTGTGTGCGGCTTCCTTGGGCGTCATGCCCTTGGCGAGATAGCGCTCGACATTCTCGACCACTACGATCGCATCGTCGACGACGATGCCGATGGCGAGCACCAGCGCCAGCAGCGAGATGGTGTTGAACGAGATCCCGACCGCGCTCATCACCAGGAAGGTGCCGACCAGCGAGACCGGGATCGCCACGATCGGGATGATCGCCGCCCGCCAGGTCTGCAGGAACAGGACCACCACGACGACGACGAGCGCCACCGCCTCGATCAGCGTCGTGACCACGGCGCTGACCGATTCAGAGATGAACTCGGTCGGGTTGTAGATGATGCGGTACTCGACCCCGGAGGGGAAATCGCGCGCCTGCGCCTTCATTGTCGCGATCAGGGCGTCGGAGGTGGCGAGCGCGTTCGAGCCCGGACGCTGGAAGATGCCGATGGCGACCGCGTCCTTGTTATCCAGATAGGCGTTGGTGGTGTAGTCCTGCGAGCCGAGTTCGACGCGGGCGATGTCGCGGACGCGGATGGTGCCGCCGGCCGCATCGGCCCGCACCACGATGTTCTCGAATTCGGCGACGTCGGTCAGGCGGCCGAGCGTGTTGACCGACAGCTGGAACGCCCCATCCGATTGCGCCGGCGGCTGGTTGATCGCGCCCGCTGCGACCTGGACGTTGGCGGCGCGCAGCGCCGCGACGACGTCTCCGGCCGTCAGGTTGCGCGAGGCCACCTTGGCCGGGTCGAGCCAGACGCGCATGGCGAAATCGCGCGCGCCGAAGACCTGCACATTGCCGACGCCTTCGACGCGGGTCAGCACGTCCTTCACGTAGAGCGTCGCGTAGTTCGACAGATATTGCGCGTCCCGCGAGCCGTCCGGCGAGATCATGTTGATGACCATCATCAGGTCCGGCGAGGCCTTGCGCGTCTGGATCCCGAGCTGGCGCACCTCCTGCGGCAGCCGCGGCTCGGCCGCCGACACGCGGTTTTGCACCAGCACCTGCGCCTGGTCGACGTCGACGCCGGCCTTGAACACGACATTGATCGTCACCCGCCCGTCGCCGGTCGATTGCGAGGTGATGTAGAGCATGTCGTCGACGCCGTTGACCTCCTGCTCGATCGGCGTCGCCACTGTCGCGGCGACGACCTCGGCGGAGGCGCCGGGATAGGTCGCGGTGATCGAGACCGTCGGCGGCGCGATCTCCGGATATTCGGCGATCGGCAGGCCGCGCTGGGCGATGGCCCCGGCGATGGTGAGAAGCACCGACAGCACGGTCGCGAAAATCGGCCGGTCGATGAAGAAATGCGCGAAGCGGAGCATGGTGTTTCCTGGCCTGTCGGCGATGCGGGAGGACGGCGCGCTCGGCGCGCCGTCGCGCAGGGGCTCAGTTGCCCGAAGCGGGCTTGATTTCGCCCGGCTGCGGCGTCACGGGCGCGCCGGGGCGGACCATGGGGTTGGCGAGGCCGCCGATGATGACCTTGTCGGTCGGCTGCAGGCCGCCGGTGACCACCCGCAGACCATCGCTCATCTGGCCAAGCGTCACCGGCTTGGGCACAACCTTGTTCTCCGGGCCGACGGTGAGCACGATCTTGCGCGCCTGGTCGGAGACGATCGAGGTGTCGGGCACGAGCAGCGCTTCGGTTTCGCCGGCGAAGACGCGCAGCCGCCCGAAGGTGCCGGGCGTCAGGAACTGGTCGGTGTTCGCGAAGACCACGCGCTGGCGGATGGTGCCCGAGCGCGCATTCAGGGCGTTGTCGACGAAGTCGATCTTGCCGCGACGTTTCCACTCCTGCTCGTCGGCCAGACGGACTTCCGCCGGCGTGCCGCTCTCCGGGCTGGCCGTGCCGTTGCGCGGGGATCGGCGCGAATAGCGGAGGTAATCGGCCTCAGACGCGTCGAAGGTGAAATAGACGGGGTCGACGGCGACGATCGTCGTCAGCAGCGTCGCGCCCGATTGCCCGCCCGCGATCAGATTGCCGGGGTCGACGCGGCGGTTGGAGATGCGGCCCGCCAGCGGGGCGCGAACCTCAGTCCATTCGAGATTGAGCTCGGCGGTCTTCAGATTGGCCTCCGCCGCCTGCTGCGTCCCGAGCGCGCTATTGAGGTTGGTGCGACGCTGGTCGACGTCGCGGGCGGTGATGGTGCGGTTCTGGGTCAGCCCTTCCGCGCGCTCGACTTCGTTCTGCGACAGCTCGACCTGGGCCTTGGCGCGGGCGAGATCGGCGCGGGCGACATTGACCGCCAGCTTGTAGGGACGCTGATCGATGGTGAAGAGCAGGTCGCCCTTCCGCACTAGCGCGCCGTCCCGGAAATGCAGCGACTCGATAAAGCCGGAGACACGAGCCCGGACCTCGACCTGCTCGCTCGCTTCGAAACGGCCGGTGTATTCGTCCCAGTTCGTCACCTTCTTGGCGAGCGGCGCCGCAACCTGCACCGGCGGCGCAGGCGGAGCGCCCTGTGCGAGGGCGGCCTGCGCCCCGAACAGGAAAGCGCCAGTGGCGGCGGCGAGTGCGAGGCCCGCTGCG
>JBKBRD010000250.1:0-5067 GCA_046292405.1 Allobosea sp.
CCGCGAGATCGCCGAGGCGCATGACATCCCGGTGATCGAGGATCGCGAGCTGGCGCGCTCGCTCCATGCTGCGGTCCAGCTCGACCAGATGATCCCGCCCGAATTCTACAAGGTCGTCGCCGAGCTGCTCTGCCTGGTCTATGCGCGCCGGGCCGCCTGAGCCCGGCGGCGCGATTCCAGCGCGGCTGCGCCAGCCTTGCAGCAACTTGGTCAGCCCGGCGCAAGCGAGGCCCGCTACACCGGCTTCATGGCAGGTCGAACCGCAGGGGACGCGCTCCCCCGTTCGAAGGCATGAGGCCGCCCTGCCATTCCGGTGCAAACCCGGCATGTTCCCGCCAAACCCAATCCCTGTTTGAGGAACATCATTATGTCCAGCCTGCTCACCAACTCCTCGGCCATGACCGCGCTCCAGACGCTGGCCATGACGAGCAAAAACCTCGCCACGACGCAGAACCGGATCGCCACCGGCATGGCCGTGTCGACGGCGTCCGACAACGCCGCCTACTGGTCGATCGCCACGACCATGCGCTCCGACAACCAGGCGCTGAGCGCCGTGCAGGACGCGCTCGGCCTCGGCGCCGCGACGATCGACACCATGTACACCGCGCTCAACAAGACCGTGGACGTGGTCACCGAGATCAAGAAGAAGCTGGTCGCGGCCCGCACGCCCGGCGTCGATCGCGGCAAGATCCAGAGCGAACTCGACGAGCTCCAGAAGCAGCTGAAAAGCTCCGCCGACTCGGCCGTGGTCAGCGGCGAGAACTGGCTCTCGGTCGATTCCAGCGAGGCGAGCTACAACGGCACCAAAACGGTCGTCGCCTCCTTCTCGCGCGCCGGCGGCAATGTCCGCATCGATACGCTCACCATCAATCTCGACAAGATCAAGCTCTTCGACGGCAATCTCGACAGCGCCTTCAAGGCGCAGGTCTTCCCGACCGCCACGACGGCCGCGCGCGATAAATTGACCGATGCCGGCGGCAACATCACCATCACCGTCGGCGCCAACAAGCCCGTGACCGTCGCGGTCGAAAAAGGCGCCTCGCTGAAGGAGATCGCCACCGCCATCAACAAGCTCGGCGTCGACGGGCTGTCCGTCGGCGTCGACGAGGCCAACGGCAAGTTGGCGTTCAAGAGCCGCAATGCCGAGAACGTCGTGATCGACGCCTCCGCGACGGGCCTCGGCCCGGCGGTCACCCTGACCGCTGTGACCACCCCGGTCGCCAGCAGCAAGGGCATCCTCGACCGCTCCTACGACGCCTTCAACGGGACGGACTGGGAGACCTTCAGCGTCACGGACCTCAAGATCAACAAGCTGACAGACAGCGCCAAGGATCTGTCGAAGCTCGAGACCTACCTTAAGGGCGTGGACACGACGCTGTCCGCGATCACCGACGCCGCCACCAATCTCGGCGCGCTGAAGAACCGCATCGGCCTGCAGCAGACCTTCGTCAAGGCGCTGAAGGACTCGCTCGATCGCGGCATCGGCCAGCTGGTGGATGCGGACATGAACGCGGAATCGACCCGCCTGCAGGCGCTGCAGGTCCAGCAGCAGCTCGGCATCCAGGCGCTCTCGATCGCCAACTCCGGCAGCCAGAGCATCCTGTCGCTGTTCCGCGGCTGACGCTGGGAGCCTGGCTCCGCCAACGGGCCGCGCCTCCACGAGGGGGCGCGGCCTTTTTGTTGGGCTGACGCGCCGCTCGGCAACGCCCGCACAAGGCTTGCTCCGCAAATTGGGCGACACAGGCCGCAGGTCTTCGAGGAGCAACGATGCCCGCACGCGCATTTGCCGAGGAAGTTTGGCTCAATCTCCAGCAGCTCGGGCCGCGGCGCCTGGCCGGTCTGGCGGCGATCGGCCTGTTCGTGCTCACCGCGATCGGCCTCAGCGCCTGGTATCTCAGCCGCCCGGAGATGTCGGTGCTCTATAGCGGGCTGCAGCGCGAGGACGTCAACCGCATCGGCGCGGCGCTGCAGGAAGCCGGGATCGTCTTCGACGTCAACGCCGACGGCGCGCAGGTGCTGGTCAAGCCGGCGCAGGCGGCCCAGGCGCGGATGTTGCTGGCCGAGAAGGGGCTGCCGCGCAGCGCTAGCGGCGGTTACGAACTGTTCGACAAGCTGGGCTCGCTCGGCCTGACCTCCTTCATGCAGGAGATCACCCGCGTGCGCGCCCTCGAAGGCGAGCTGGCGCGCACGATCCAGCTGATGCGCGGCGTCAAGGCCGCCAGCGTCCATCTCGTTCTCGCCGACAAGGGCTCGTTCCGGCGCGACCAGCAGCCCGCCTCGGCCAGCGTCGTGGTGCGGACGGAGACGGCAGGGCTCGGATCGATCGCCCAGGCCATCCGCCACCTCGTCGCCTCCGCCGTGCCCGGCCTCTCGACCGAGAAGGTGACGGTGCTCAACACCGACGGGACCCTCCTCGCCTCGGGCGGCGATGTCACGGACATGGCCTCGACCAAACTCGCGGGGCTGCAGCAGAGCGTCAATCGGGAGATCCAGGACAATGTCCGCAAGGCGCTGACGCCCTATCTCGGCCTCGAGAATTTCGAGCTCAGCGTCGCCACGGACCTGAACACCGACCGCAAGGAGACGAGCGAGACTGTCTTCAACCCGGATTCGAAGGTTGAGCGCTCCGTCAGGGTCATCCGCGAGAACGACAATTCCCAGAACGCAGCGACCCAGGAGCCGACCACGGTCGAGCAGAACGTGCCCGAGCGGCAGATCCGCGCCGAGGGCGGCCAGCGCTCCAGCGAGGAGAAGCAGCGCCGCGAGGAGCTCACCAACTACGAGATTTCCTCGAAGAAGACGCAGACCGTCAGCGACGGCTATTCGATCGCCAAGATGTCGATCGCCGTGCTGATCAACCGGCCCCGCCTGATCGAGTCGCTCGGGCCCGCCCCGTCGCAGGAGGCGATCGAGGCGCGACTCCAGGATCTGCGCCAGATCGTCGCCTCGGCCGCCGGCGTGAACGACGGCCGCGGCGACAGCGTCAAGCTCCTGGCCGTGGATTTCCTGCAGGGCAGCCGGACGCTCGAGCCCGCCCCGCCACTGGGGGTTGCCGAGGCTCTGCTGCGTCAGTCGGGCACGTTGATCAACGCGGTCACCATTCTCGGCCTGGCGGCGCTGATCATCTGGTTCGGACTGAGGCCGACCGTTGCGGCCCTGGTCCGGCGCTCCGACACAGCCATGGCGACCGTCCAGATCGAGGATGCCGGCCTGGCAGCCTCCCGCGATCCGCGCCTGCAACTGGCCGGCCAGGACAGTGGCGTCAACCTGATCGACGAGTTTGCCGGCGCGAGCCAGCCGCTGCGCAGGCTGGAGCAGCTCATCGAGTTCAACGAGGCTCAGGCCGCCGGCATCCTCAGGCAATGGATCCATGAGGGAGACCGCGCATGAGATCCCGGGCGCTGCGCGACCTCATTCCCTGCTTCGACGACGACGAGGCGGATGCGTCCGCGCCGGCAGGCGTCGACGCGCCGGACGCCGCCGCCCTGTCGGCGCCGAGCTTTCCAGCTCTGACGCCGCGCGAGCCGCCGCCCGATCTCGACGCCGCCTTCGAACGGGGCCGCCAGGCCGGGCTGGAGGAGGCCCGCGCCGCATCCGAAGCGCAGCTCGCCAGCCTCCGGCAGGAGGCGACGCTCGCGCTGGAGCAGGCCCGCCTCGCCTGGGCGGGGGAGATGGCGGACGCGTTGCAGGCAGCGCTGCAGGAGGGGCTGCAGGCGCTCGAAACCCGCCTCGCCGACGCGGCCGGCCGGCTGCTGCGACCCTTTCTCGCGCAAGCCCTGTGCGACGCCGCCAGCCGCGCCTTGATCGAACAGATCCGGCCGCTTCTGTCGGGCGCCGATGGCGGGATGATCGAGGTCAGCGGCCCGGCCTATCTGCTCCAGGCCCTGCGGCGCGTGTTCGCGCCCGGCGCAGCCGTGACCTTCGTCGAGTCCGCATCGGCCGATATCCGGATCGTCGCCGGCGACGCTCTGATCGAGACGCGCATCGCGGCCTGGGTCGACAGGCTGGACGGCTTGGGGCCCGACCCCCGCCGCGCCGCGCACTGACCCCGAGAGCGGAGCCCAGCAGGATGGAAGAAGACCGTCAGGAGCCCATCATCGTCCGGCGTAGCGCCGGCCGGCAAAAGGACCAGCTCAAGGGCGGGGTCTGGAAGATCGCCCATGCCGATTTCATGACGGCGATGATGGCGCTGTTTCTGGTGCTCTGGCTGGTGAATTCGGCCAACCGCGAAACCCGGACCAGCGTCGCTCAGTATTTCAACCCGATCCGGCTTTCCGACGCGACGACCGACCGCAAGGGCATCCGCAATCCGCAGGATGTGAAGACCGGCGACCGCGACAGCATCTATCTGCACGATGGCGAAGGCGAGGCCGAGGCCAACCCCGCCGCCGAGGCCGCGGGCGCGATCTCGCAGGCGGCGCGACTGAAGCGGGCCGAGACCGGCAAGGGCGCGCTCGACGATCCCTACCGGCTTCTGGCGGAGGCGACGCCCGCCAGCGCGGACCCGGCCGCGGAGCCGGCCAGACCCGCCCTTGCCGCCGGCGGCCCCGGCAAGCCCGGCCTGACTGGCAGCGAGGTGCTGCGCGACCCGTTCGATCCGGAATTCTGGCGCCAGGCCGCCCTGGCCGGCGCAACGGCCAAACCATCCGATCAGCCAGATGAAACGGCGCCCGTCGCACCGAAATCGGCCGGCGCGCCCGACGAGACAGCGCAAGGCGAGACAACCGCCCTCGGCAGGACGGCACTCGGGAAGATGGCGCCCGCCCCCGGGTAGCCGGAGCCTGCCGCCGACGCCGCAGCCACGCAGACGCCGCCGACGCCCGCAGGGGAGCCCGTCCTGGCCGGCGCCGCCCTGCCGATGCCGCCCCGTCCCGGCCTGACTGCCGCGCAACCGCCGGGCGCGGCCCCGCTCCAGGCCAGCCTGCGCCCCACCGACAAGGTCGCAGCCGCCATCGTCACGGCGCTCGGCGGGGCGGGCCAACGCAGCGACACGCCGCAGGTCGAGGTGCGCCAGACCGATGACGGCGTGCTGATCAGCCTGACCGACAAGGTGAATTTCGGCATGTT
>JBKBRD010000251.1:0-5043 GCA_046292405.1 Allobosea sp.
ACGGCGAAGCCGACAGGCTCCCCGTCCCAGAAGGCGAGGTCGCAGAAGGCCTTGGGATGGTCTGCGAACAGCGCCGCAGCGATATCGGCCTCGCTCGCCACGACCGCGTCGCTGAGTTTCTCATAATCGGCCAGCGCCCTGATGAAGGACAGGACAAGTCCGGCTTCGCCCGGATGGGCGGAACGAATGGTCAGCGACATGGGGAATGGCTTTCAGGCGGACAGACGAAAGATCAACGCATCCTCGAGAAAGACGCCATTGATCCGGTTGTTCTGGAACCGACGCCCAGCGTCGTCGTCGATCTGGAGGACTTGTGAAAGAGGCCCTACCACGGCTCCGTCGCCATCGACGAAATCGACGCGCGCCAGGTCGAGCAAGTCGAACTCCGACCCGGACCGGTTCATGAGTTTTGCGATGTCGCGATAAAACGAGATGACGTTCTCGCGCTTCTCTCGGAAACTGATGACGAAACGCCAGCGATCATCCTCGGATCGGTACAGCCAGAGTGCGGCTTTCACGGCAAAGCCATTCGAGTCGAGGAACGCGACAAGGCGTCTGGCAGCTTCGATATCCTCGCTTACCAATGCGCTTTCAGCCATGGAAGCACTCCCGCAGTCGGATGCCCGATCGCTTGCACGAGCGACGTAGCACGGAAAGAGTCGATGACCTCATACCGGCTTGCCTCGCTCCATGCCGCTGCAAGAGCCCAGTTGAGACGAAACTCGTCAGAAACTCGGGCTCTTTCCTTGACCTCGGCCGCCAGCCCCGCGACGGCGACGAGCCTGTTGAGATCGTGAGTATACACGCTTTCGACGAAGCGCCGGTCAGGAATCACAGAGGCGCGGAAGGATAGCGCTATGATCGCTTTCAACCCGCATTCCACTGCATAACCGGCCAAATAATAGGCCGCCGAGGCCCTGCCGCAACCAAGCGCTGCGTCGGCGTCCGCCAACCGCATTTCGGCTAACGCTTTGAGCTCGTCAGCGCTCGGTTCGGCCACCCGCTCCCCCTCCTCAGACCGCGATCGGCGCCTTGATCGCGGGATGGGGGTCGTAGCCTTCGATTGCGATGTCCTCGTAACGGAAGTCCTCGAGCCTGCTCACGGATGGATTGAGCGTCAGCTTCGGCAGCGGGCGCGGCTCGCGGCCCAGCTGCAGGCGCGCCTGCTCCAGATGGTTCAGGTAGAGATGCGCGTCGCCGAGCGTATGCACGAACTCGCCGACGGCGAGCCCGGTGACCTGCGCCACCATATGGGTGAGCAGCGCATAGCTGGCGATGTTGAAGGGCACGCCGAGGAAGACATCGGCCGAGCGTTGATAGAGCTGGCAGGACAGCCGGGCCGGCCCCTCCGCCGCAGGCTGGACGAAGAACTGGAACAGGCAATGGCACGGCGCCAGCGCCATCTTTGGGATGTCGGCCGGGTTCCAGGCCGAGACGATCAGCCGGCGCGAATCCGGGTTGCGCCGGATCTCGTTCACCAGCCAGGCGATCTGGTCGATGGTCTGCCCGTCCGGCGCGGGCCAGGAGCGCCATTGCCGGCCGTAGACCGGCCCGAGCTCGCCCTCCGCATCGGCCCATTCGTCCCAGATGCTGACGCCGTTCTCCTGCAGATAGCGCACATTGGTGTCGCCGCGCAGGAACCAGATCAGCTCGTGCACGATCGATTTCAGGTGCAGCTTCTTGGTGGTGACCAGCGGAAAGCCCCGCGCCAGATCGAAGCGCATCTGGTGGCCGAAGACGGCGATGGTGCCGGTCCCGGTGCGGTCGTCCTTGCGGACGCCCTGGTTCAGCACGCGGGTCAGGAGGTCGTGATACTGGCGCATGGCGAATCCCGTTGGAGCGCGGCGACAATAGACCGTGCCGCCGCGCCCCGCTTCTGCAAAGGTCGTGCGGTCCACAGGCCCTGCTGCCGTCGCCGGCGCGACCGATCCGCCACCGCAAGAGCGCGTTTGCGAAGCGGCTAAGGAAATCGCTGGCAAAGCTGCGCTTGTCCCTTCCCCCGCCGCCATCGAGCCCCTATATTGCTCTTGCCGTTCGCAAGACCGGCTATGGTGATAAACGGACTTCGTAATAAGCCTTTCGGACCCGGGGGCGGTACCCGGCGCCTCCACCTCAGCCCTGCAGCGCAAGCGGCGGGAACCCTCGCCACCTTCGGGCGGCAGGGCTGCGGCGGGGGCGAAATAGGATCGACGAGGGTGTAAAGGTTGTTCTTTTGCCCGGCATGGTACCGCCGTTATCGGGCCTAACGCATAGTTGCCAATGACAACAATGCTCGGGTTGCTGTCGCCGCGTGAGCGGTGCTGGTTCCCAAACCTAAGTCCTTGCGTTTAGCGATGTAAGGCGGGGCTCGGAGGCGCCTGGCAACAGAAGCCTCCACTTCATTCTCTCGCCTGCCGGCTGTTTCCGCCGGAGCTCACTCGGAAGCGGATCGACCACCAGATGGCCAAGGATATTCTTCGCTACGATCTCATGGTGCAGGAGGCACTCAAGGGCGTCGTGCGCAAGATATTGACCGAGGCTGGGCGTGACGGTCTGCCGGGCGATCATCATTTCTACGTCACGTTCCGAACCGGCGCGCCTGGCGTGCGCCTGTCGCAGCGCCTGCGCGACAAACACCCGGAAGAGATGACGATCGTGCTCCAGCACCAGTTCTGGGACCTGAACGTCAGCGAGCACGCCTTCGAGGTCGGGCTCTCCTTCTCGGGCGTTCCCGAGCGGCTTCTGGTTCCGTTCGACGCCCTGACCACCTTCTTCGACCCGTCGGTGCAGTTCGGTCTCAAATTCGAGACGCAGGAGGCGCCGCAGGAGACTCCGGCCACCGAGACCGCGCCGACCGGCGCCAAGGCCCTGCGCGGGGCCGGGTCCGAGCCCAATCTCGCCCCTGCCGCGCCGATCTCCCTGCCGACGAAAGCGACTCCCGCCGGTCTGCCTGCGATCAAGGGCAAGCCCTCTGACGCCGGCGCGGCGGCGAAGGCCGGAAAAGCCGCCCCCAAGCCGGACGAGAGCGAGGCCGCCGGCGACGAGGCCGGCGCCCAGGTGGTCAGTCTCGACGCCTTCCGCAAGAAACCCTGACGGCCGCCAATGTCCGAGACCCGTACGGAAACCGACTCCTTCGGCCCGATCGCAGTCCCGGCGGACCGCTACTGGGGCGCCCAAACCCAGCGCTCCCTGGAAAATTTCAAGATCGGCGGCGTGCGCGAACGCATGCCGCTTCCGCTCGTCCACGCCCTCGTCATGGTCAAGAAGGCTGCGGCGCGGGTCAATGCCGGGCTGGGGTTGATCGACAAGCGCGTCGCCGGCGCCATCGGCCAGGCCTGCGACGAGGCGCTCGCCGGACGGTTCGACGAGCATTTTCCGCTGGTGATCTGGCAGACCGGCTCCGGCACCCAGACCAACATGAACGTCAACGAGGTGCTGGCGAACCGCGCCAACGAGTTGCTCGGCGAGGGCCTGGGATCCAAGAGCCCGGTCCACCCCAATGATCACGTCAATCGCGGCCAATCCTCCAATGACGCCTTCCCGACCGCCATGCACATCGCCGCCGCGATGGAGCTCACGCGCGGTCTGCTGCCGGCGCTGCGGGCTCTCGAGGTGGCGCTGACCGCCAAGGCGGTGGATTTCGCCGGGCTGGTCAAGATCGGGCGCACCCATCTGCAGGACGCCACTCCGGTCACGCTGGGCCAGGAGTTCTCCGGCTACGCGGCGCAGCTCCAGCACGGCATCGGGCGCATCGAGGCGAGCTTGCCCGACCTGCTTGCGCTCGCCCAGGGCGGGACCGCGGTCGGCACCGGGCTGAACACCCATCCCGATTTCGGCCGGCTGGTCGCCCAGGAGGTCGCGGGGCTGACGGCCCTGCCCTTCCGCCAGGCCGACAATCTGTTCGAGGCGCTGGCCAGCCACGGCGCGCTTGCGGCCGCCCATGGCGCGCTGGCGGCGCTATCGGCGGATCTGTTCAAGATCGCCAGCGATATCCGGCTGATGGGCTCGGGCCCCCGCTCCGGGCTTGGCGAAATCAGCCTTCCCGAGAACGAGCCCGGCTCGTCGATCATGCCGGGCAAGGTCAACCCGACCCAGGCGGAAGCGCTGACCATGGTCGCGACCCAGGTCCACGGCAACCAGGCGACCATCGGCTTCGCCGCCTCGCAGGGCCATTTCGAGCTGAACGTCTTCAAACCGGTCATCGCGAGCGCCTTCCTGCAATCGGTGCGGCTGCTGGCCGACGCCGCGACGAGCTTCCGCGCCCATTGCGTCGAGGGGATCGGCGCCAACGAGGACCGGCTGCACGATCTGCTGTCGCGCTCGCTGATGCTGGTGACGGCGCTTGCGCCCGCCATCGGCTATGACCGCGCCGCCTCCATCGCCAAATCGGCGCATCACAACGGCACCACCCTGCGCGAGGAGGCGCTGCGCGCCGGCGTCGACGCGGAGCTGTTCGACGCGACCGTGCGGCCCGAGCGCATGCTCGGCCCGTCCTGAGCGGCGACGGACCTCAAGCCGCCAGGGATCCGCCAATGGCCGAGATCGTCAACCTCCGCCGCGCCCGCAAGCAGCGCAAGCGCACCGACGCGGACAAGCAGGCCGAGCAGAACCGCATCAGCTTCGGCCGCAGCAAGGCCGAGCGCGCGCTGTCCGACGCCGAGGCGGCGCTCGCCGCAAAGCGGCTGGAAGGCCACCGCTTGTCATCGTCCGACGATGGCGAGTCAGGATGAACGCCCAGCGCAAGCGCTCCCTCTCCATCGCCGGCCACCGCACCAGCATCTCGCTCGAAGAGCCGTTCTGGCTGGCGTTGAGAGAGATCGCCGTGCAGAGCGAGCGGCCGCTCGCGGCGCTGATCGCCGAGATCGATCTGGCGCGCGAAGGCGTCAATCTCTCCTCCGCGCTGCGGCTCTACGTCCTCGCGCATTACAGGCAACTGGCGCAACGACCTGCATGATCGGCGCGCCGGCCACGGCCGCGCCTGTGTGCAGACGTCAATAAGCGAGGCAGCGCAGAGACTTGCCTGGGCTTCTCGACTCAACTTTCGAAGTCGTTGAATCACCCTGT
>JBKBRD010000252.1:0-5041 GCA_046292405.1 Allobosea sp.
GGGCGCATAGGCCAGGATCTTCGTATCCGCGATCGTGGCGACGACCGAGCCGGCGGCGTTGGCCGAGAGATCGACGTTGAACAGGCTGCGCAGCGCCGGCAGATCGAGCGCGAAACTGCCGCCCTTCTGGCTCGCCAGCCCTTGCGTCTCGGTATCGCTGCTGCGCGGCGGGCTGGGATAAAGCGCCACCGAATAGCGGTCGGTGCAGAGATAATCGATCCGCACCTCGGCCATGCGCGTATCGGCGGGGTCGAAATTCGCGCGGTAGACCAGGCTGCCCGGTCCGTAGAGCGTGCTCGGCGGGAGGTTGCGGCTGAACCCATAGCTGGACACGACGGTGGTCAGCGTCGTCTCACTCGTCTGGCACGCCGCGAGCGGCAGCGCCAGCATGAGACCCAACGCCAGCCGTGCTGGTTGAAACGCCATGGCCTGCCCCCCAGCAATCCTGACGGCAAGGTTGCACGACTAGCCAGATAACGCAACCTTAGGTTGCGATTCTTCAGTAATCCACACCCGCGAGATACAGCCCGCAGGGTGGCGCCAGCGCGGCGCATTGCGCACGGTCGCGAGCCGCCAGCACCTTGCCCAGCTTGTTCTCCGGCCAGCGACCCATGCCGACCATCTTCAGGCAGCCGACGATGGAGCGCACCTGATGGTGCAGGAAGGAGCGGGCATGGACATAGACGACGATCTCGGCGCCCTCGCGCACGACATCGCAGCGGTCGAGCGTGCGCAGCGGGCTGTTGGCCTGGCACTCGGCGGCGCGGAAGGTGGTGAAGTCGTGGTGCCCGAGCAGCGCCTTGGCGGCGCGGTCCATCGCCTCATGGTCGAGCCTGACCGGCACGTGCCAGACCCGGTCGCGGTCGAGCGCCGGCTGCGCCCGCCGGTCGAGGATGCGGTAGAGATAGTAGCGTCGGCGCGCTGAAATCCGCGCATCGAACTCATCGGTCACGGCATGGGCGCCGACCACGGCGACCGGCAGGGATTTCAGCCGGGCGTTGGTGGCGTCGCGCACGACATCGGTGCGCCAGTCCTTCTCCAGATCGACATGGGCGACCTGGTGGGTGGCGTGCACCCCGGCATCGGTGCGGCCGGCGCAATGCAGCCTTACGGGATGACCGCAAAAGGCCTCGATCGATTCCTCGACGCTCTGCTGCACCGACGGCCCGTTGGTCTGGCGCTGCCAGCCTGAAAACGGGGTGCCGTCATATTCGATGACCAGCTTGAAGCGCGGCATCAGAGCCTGGCGCCGGGGCTGAGCCGCGCGCCGCGCAGGAAGTCGCCGCCGCTCATCGGGCTGCGGCCGGCGCGCTGGACCTGCAGCAGCCTCACCGCGCCTTCCGAGCAGGCGACCGCGCCATCGCCATCGAGCAGCGTGCCCGGCTCGGCCGCGCCGCCGGCGAGCGCCGTGCGCAGGATCTTCAGCCGTTCCGGGCCCTTGCCGAGATCGATCTCGGCATAGGCGCCGGGGAAGGGCGAGAGCCCGCGGACAAGATCATGCACCTGCCGCGCCGGCCGCGCCCAGTTCAGCTTGGCCTCGGCATTGCCGATCTTGGCGGCGTAGGTCACCCCCTCCTCCGGCTGCGGCGTGAAGCGCAAGGCCCCGCGCCCGAGCGCCGCGAGCGCCCGCACCATCAGATCCGCGCCCAGAGGCGCGAGCCTGTCGTGCAGTTCGCCGGCCGTCATGTCGGGGCCGATCGCCACTTTCTCGACCATGCCGACCGGACCGGTGTCGAGCCCGGCCTCCATCTTCATGACGCAGACGCCGCTCTCGCTGTCGCCCGCCATCACCGCCCGCTGGATCGGCGCAGCGCCGCGCCAGCGCGGCAGCAGCGAAGCGTGCAGGTTGAGGCAGCCGAGCTCGGGCAGATCGAGGATCGCCTGCGGCAGCAGCAGGCCATAGGCCACGACCACCGCGACATCGGCCTGATGGGCGGCGAAAACGGCGGCTGCGTCCGGCGTCTTCAGCGAGGCCGGGGTCAGCACGGGAATGGCGAAGCGCTCCGCCGCGCGCTGGACCGGCGAGGGCTTGAGATCGAGCCCGCGCCCGGCCTGCGCCGGGGCGCGGGTGTAGCAGGCGACGACCTCGTGTCCCTGGCCGAGGATCTCGGTCAGCGTCGGCACCGCGAAATCGGGCGTGCCCATGAAGACGACTCGCAAGCTCATGCGCAGCGCCCTCGATGCGTGAGCCGCGCCATCACGCCGCGCTCTCGCGGCGGGCCTGCTTGGTGAAGCGCTTGACCACGCGCTCGCGCTTCAGCCGGGACAGATAGTCTATGAACAGCACGCCGTTGAGGTGGTCGATCTCGTGCTGCAGGCAGGTGGCGAGCAGGCCGTCGGCGTCGATCTCATGGGTTTTGCCGGTGAGATCCATATAGCGGACCTTGACCGAGGCCGGGCGCTCGACCTCCTCGTAATATTCGGGGATGGAGAGGCAGCCCTCCTCGTGGATGTTCAGATCCTCGGAGCGCCATGTCACCTCCGGGTTGATGAAGACCATCGGCGCCTTCTCTTCCTCGGCCTTGGCGAGGTCGATCGTCACCACGCGCTGCGGCACGCCGATCTGGATCGCGGCGAGGCCGATGCCGGGGGCGTCGTACATGGTCTGCAGCATGTCGTCGGCGAGCGCGCGGATCTCGGAGGTGACGGACGCAACCGGGGCCGAGACCTGACGCAGAACGGCGTCGGGCAGGATGACGAGGGGGCGAATGGCCATGGGGGCTCTGTGCGGATGGCTGTGATGATGCCGGGACATAAGCGCTTGTGGGCAGCGGGTCAAACCGTTCCGCTTTCGTTCGATCTCCGCAACCGAATCGGCTAGACTCGCGGCCATGAACGAGATCGCCTTCATTCTGCTCGAACGCCCGGTCAGCTGGGCCGAGGCCGCGCTGGGGTTCGCCGGGCTCAGCCTGCTGCTGCTGCTGACCACCATCGTCGCCATCTGGCGGGGCGCCTCGCGGCGCGCCTTCACCGAGGCCGTCGCCGCCGAGCGGGCGCGCGAGATGGACGACAAGGTCGCGGAGATGAACCGCGCCCAGGCCGAGCTCGCCGGACGGATGCAGTCGATGGCCGAGATCCTGTCGACGCGGCAGGGCGATCTGGCCCGGCTGGTGGCCGAGCGCATGGACGGGCTGAGCCACAAGGTCGGCCAGGGCCTGGAGCAGAATGTCAGGCAGACGACGGAGAGCCTGGGCAAGCTGCAGGAACGGCTGGCCGTGATCGACAGCGCCCAGAAGAACCTGACCGACCTGACCTCGGAGGTGGTGACGCTGAAGGATGTGCTGTCGAACAAGCAGGCGCGCGGCGCCTATGGCCAGGGCCGGATGGAAGCGATCATCCGCGACGGGCTGCCCGCGGCCTTCTTCCTGTTCCAGCCGCAATTGTCGAACGGCAAGCGGCCCGACTGCCTGGTGACGCTGCCCGGCGACGGGCGCGGGCTGGTGATCGACGCCAAGTTCCCGCTCGAGAGCTTCACCATGCTGCGCGAGGCGCGCGGCGACGAGATGCGCAAGGCGGCGATGACGCGGGTGCGCAGCGATGTCGGCATCCATGTGAAGGACATTTCCGAGCGCTATTTCCTGCCTGGCGAGACGCAGGACCTGGCGCTGCTCTTCGTGCCCTCGGAATCGATCTACGCCGATCTGCACGAGCATTTCGACGATGTGATCCAGAAGGCGCATCGCGCCCGGATCATGATCGTCTCGCCCTCGCTGCTGGCGCTGGCGATCCAGCTGATGCAGTCCCTGGTGCGCGATGCGCGCATGCGCGAGGAGGCCCAGGTGATCCAGTCCGAGGTCGGCAAGCTGCTCGCCGACGTGCGGCGCCTCAGCGACCGGGCCGAGAAGCTGGAGACGCATTTCCGCCAGGCGCAGGAGGATGTCTCGGGCATCCGCACCTCGGCCGGCAAGGTGATGAGCCGCGGCGAACGCATCGGCGCGCTCGATTTCGAGGACGCCAAGGCCGAGCCGGCGCTGCCCTTCGAGAAGGGTCTGGCGCTGAAGAAGGCTGCGGAGTAGCGCTCAACCGTGCGTCAGCGCCGAGGACAAAGCGGGCTTGACGTTGAGCGTCTGGAACACGACGCAATAGCGCTCGGTCAGCTTGAGCAGCGTGTCGAGCTTGTCCTGCGGCGCGTCGGTCTCGACCTCGAAGGATAGGCGGATCGCCTTGAAGCCAACCGGCGCATCCTTGGCGACGCCAAGCGTGCCGCGGAAGTCGAGATCGCCCTCGGCCCTGACGACGCCTTTCTTCAATTCGATCTCGAGCGCCGTCGCCACCGCCTTCAGCGTCACGCCGGCGCAGGCGACCAGCGCCTCAAGCAGCATGTCGCCGGAGCAGAGTTCGGCGCCGGAGCCGCCGGTGGCGGGATGCAGACCGGCCAGCGCCATCGCCCGGCCGGTCTCGACCTTGCAAGCGATGTGCTGGTCGTCGAGTTCGCCATGCGCCTTGAGCGTGATCACCGCGGCGTCGGGCGTCTCGCGATACTGGTCCTTGAGCGGAGCCTGGAGGGCGCGGAGGGCGGTGACGTCCATGGGGGTGACCTCGTTTGGCGATGAGCTGTGGCGGCGAAGTTGATATCTGGACCGGTTGCGACCCGCCAGCAAGCCGTGACGGCAGGCCGCGCCAAAGGCGCAGCGTCCGGCTCTACCACCACATGCCGGCCGTCTCGGCCGCCTTGTGCTGATGCGGCGCCGCGTTGCGCAGGGAGGCGTCGAGGCTGCGCAGGGCCTCGCGCTTCAGCGCCTCGAAGGCCGGCGAGAGATGGTCGCGCGGGCGGGCGAGCGGGTTATCGATCTCGTCGAAGACGCGGCCCGGCTTGGGCTGCATCACGAGGATGCGGTCGGCCAGCGTCACCGCCTCCTCGACATCATGCGTCACCATGACGACCGTCGGGCGGCTCTCCGCCCAGAGCGCCAGCAGATGCCCGTGCAGGCTGGCGCGGGTGGTGGCGTCGAGCGCCGAGAAGGGCTCGTCCATCAGCAGCAGCTTCGGCCGCGTCACCAAGGCGCGGGCGATGGCGACGCGCTGCTGTTGGCCCCCTGAG
>JBKBRD010000253.1:0-5009 GCA_046292405.1 Allobosea sp.
GGTCTATGCGGAGGCGGCCCGCCGGCGCATCGCCGCGATCGAGCCGCTGCCGCCCGAGGCCTTCGCGCTCGCGCCGTCCAGGCGCAGCGAGCCGCGCGTGCCCTTCCTCAGCCTGGTCGAGGCCGGGCTGGTCAAGGCGGGCGAGACGGTGACCGACGAGAAGCGCCGTCACAGCGCGATCATACGGGCCGACGGCACGTTGGTTCTGGGTCCGGCCGTCGGCTCGATCCATAAGGTCGGCGCCCTGGCGCAGGGCCTGCCGGCCTGCAATGGCTGGACCTTCTGGCATGTCGAGCGCGAGGGCGGGCTCCTGCTGCTCGACGCGCTGCGCGGCAAGATCAGGGCGGAGATGGCGGCGGCTTGAGCGCGTCCAACCCGGCTTCGATCGCCTTCAGCATCACGCTCGGAAACGGCTCCTGACGCAGGCCGGTGAGTGGCGTAAAGCGCATTCCGGCGGGGGCCAGCGTGGCGTGTGGCGCGGCAGCGACGAAAACGGTCAGCTCCAGCGGAAAATGCGTGAAGACATGGCGCACCGGCGCGGGCAGCCGGCGCCAGTGCGCGGGCAGCGGCGCGTCAGCATGCGCGGTCCTGACGTCGTAATCGGCGCCCCAGGCGCTGGTCGGGGGCTCGGCCATGCCGCCGAGCAGGCCCTTCTCGGGCCGCGTGCGCAACAGCACCGCGCCATCCTCCCGCAGCAGCACGAAGGCGGCGCCGTAGCGGGTGACGCCGGTCTTCTTCGCGGCCTTGCGCGGAAAGCTTTCCTGCGTGCCCTCAATGCGGGCGCGACAAGGCTCGCGCCAGGGGCAAAGCCCGCAGGCTGGGTTGCGCGGGGTGCAGATGGTTGCGCCGAGATCCATCAAGCCTTGCGCGAAATCGCCCGGCCGCTGCTGCGGCAGCAGCGCCAGGACACGCTCGCGGACCAGCGGCTTGGCCGCGGGCATGACAGCCTCGATGGCGAAGAGCCGCGTCATCACCCGCTCGACATTGCCGTCGACCGCCGCCGCCGGTCGGTCGAAAGCGATGGCCGCGATGGCCCCGGCCGTATAGGCCCCGATGCCCGGCAGGGCGCGCAGCCCCTCCTCCGTATCGGGAAACCGGCCGCCATGCTGCGCGACCACGGCCTTGGCGCAGGCATGAAGGTTGCGGGCGCGCGAATAATAGCCGAGCCCGGCCCAGGCGGTCATGACCTCCTCGGAGGGCGCGTCCGCCAGGGCCGCGACGCTAGGAAAGCGCGCCATGAAGCGCTCGTAATAGGGTTTGACCGCCGTGATGGTGGTCTGCTGCAGCATGATCTCGGAGGCCCAGACCCTGTAGGGATCGGCCACTTCGCCCGGCAGCGCCCGCCAGGGCAGGACGCGGCGGTGACGGTCGTACCAGGCGAGCAGATCGGCGGCGTCGGGGAGCATGCGAGCTATGTAGCGGGATTGCGAGACGCGGCAAGGCTGGCGGGCAGCGTC
Source organism: Allobosea sp. (assembly GCA_046292405.1). Lineage (GTDB taxonomy): Bacteria > Pseudomonadota > Alphaproteobacteria > Rhizobiales > Beijerinckiaceae > Allobosea. Next base: position 1,458 of record JBKBRD010000253.1, read on the forward strand.
GCAGCCCGGCCGAGGCGAAGCCGCGCCCCCCATCCGCAGATCGACGCCGCGACCGCCTCGCCTTAGCATTGGCGCATCGCGAGCGATGGAGAAGGTCATGGAGCAAGTGACTGGCGGATGCCTCTGCGGGGCTGTCGGCGTCGTCGCCTCAGGCTCCCCCGACCGGGTCGGGATCTGCCATTGTCTCGACTGCCGCAAGCATCACGGCGCGTTGTTCTACGCCGCCGCGATTTTTCCGCGCGAGGCGGTGACGCTCACCGGCGAGACGCGCGCCTACAAGGGCCGGCATTTCTGCCCGATCTGCGGCTCTTCGGTTTTCGCCTGCAGCGGCGACGAGGTCGAAGTGCATCTTGGGGCTCTCGACGCGCCGGACCGACTGATCCCGAGCTATGAGAGCTGGACCATCCGGCGCGAAGCCTGGCTGCCGGCTTTCCCTGTCGCGACGCTCCATGAGCGGGATCGGGAATCAGATTGACGGCGCCCATGAGCGGCGGCGACAGCGCGCCTTGCGCCCGCTTCGCCACCGCCTCACAATAGCCCATGGCCGCCAAACCCCTCGCCGACCTGATCGACAGCTGCCTTGCGCCCGCGCTCGCCGCCCAGGGCTTTGCCGGCCGCGCCATCGTCTCGCTCTGGCCCGAAATCGTCGGCGAGCGGCTGGCGGCGCGGACACGACCGCTGAAGATCGACTGGCCGCGACGCAGGCCCGCGCCCGGCGAGACATCCGATCCCGCCACCATGGTGGTCCGGGTCGAGGGCGCCTTCGCGCTCGAGATGCAGCAGCTCGCGCCGCTGGTGCTGGAGCGGGTCAACACGCATCTGGGCTGGCGGGCCGTCGGCAAGATCGTGCTCAAGCAGGGGCCAGTGGAGGCGCCGGCGCCCCGGCCCCAGGCCGCGAAGCCCGATGCGGCGACCGTGGCCCTGGTGGCGGCGCAGGTCGAACGCGTCGCCGATCCCGGCTTGCGCGCGGCGCTGGCGCGGCTGGGACAAGCTGTCGCCATGCGGCGCAAGGATGGCGCCGACACGGCTTCGTGAGCGCGCGCCTTCGCCGACGAACCGATCTTGCCACATTCGTCGTGGCCAGTATGGTCCGCTCCAGATTTCGAGAATCCAAGGATAGACGATGATCACCTCCAGGCGAGAGCTCTTGACCGGCGCAGCCGGCTTCGCGGCGGCCATGGCAGTCGGCCTGCGCGGCGCATCGGCGCAATCGGCCGAACTGGCCACGGCCGGGCCGCTCGGCGATGTCTGGCTCGGCAAGGACGACGCCAAGGTCACGATCATCGAATACGCCTCGCTGACCTGCGGCCATTGCGCCACCTTCCACAAGGACACCTGGCCGGCGCTGAAGGCGAAATACATCGACAGCGGCAAGGTGCGCTTCACTTTGCGCGAATTCCCGCTCGATCCGCTGGCGACGGCCGGTTTCATGCTGGCGCGCTGCAACGGCAACGACAAATACTACGCGATGACCGACATGCTGTTTGCGCAGCAGCGCGGCTGGGCCTTTACGGAAAAGCCCGTGGACGCCTTGTCGACCATGGTGAAACAGGCCGGCTACACGCAGGAATCGTTTGAATCCTGCCTGAAAAGGCAGGATGTTTATGACGCCGTCACGCAGGTGAAGGATCGTGGAGCGAAGATCGGCGTCGACTCGACCCCGACCTTCTTCATCAATGGGCAAAAGCGTTCAGGTGCGCTCAGCATGGCCGAGTTCGAGAAGATCATCGAACCGCTCCTGGCGGGCTGAGAAGCCGCGCTTTGCCGCTCCGTCGAATAGCCGACCAGCCCTCATCCTGAGGAGCAAGCCGCAGGCTTGCGTCTCGAAGGATGATCCAGCTCGCTCCGGCTCCTCCGGAAGCATCCTTCGAGACGCGCCTTCGGCGCTCCTCGGGATGAGGACTCGTACGGGTTTTCGCGAGAGGCGCACTGACGGGCGGGGGCTGCTTCCATGCAGCTGACCCGCCTCAAGCTCACCGGCTTCAAGACCTTCGTCGAGCCGACGGAATTCCTGATCGAGCCCGGCCTCACCGGCATCGTCGGGCCCAATGGCTGCGGCAAATCCAACCTCGTCGAAGCGCTGCGCTGGGTGATGGGCGAGAGCTCGTTCAAGAACATGCGCGGCTCGGGGATGGACGACGTCATCTTCGCCGGATCGAACGACAGGCCCGGCCGCAACATGGCCGAAGTCGCGCTGACGCTCGACAACAGCGACCGCAAGGCCCCCGCCGCCTTCAACGAAACCGATGCGCTGGAGGTGACGCGGCGGATCGAGCGCGAGGAGGGCTCGACCTATCGCGTCAACGGCAAGGAGGTGCGCGCCCGCGACGTGCAACTGCTGTTCGCGGATGCGGCGACCGGGGCGCGCTCGCCCGCCTTGGTGCGGCAGGGGCAGATCAGCGAAATCATCTCGGCCAAGCCGCAATCGCGCCGGCGCATTCTCGAGGACGCGGCGGGAATCGCCGGGCTGCACAGCCGCCGCCACGAGGCCGAACTCAGACTGCGCGGGGCGGAGGAGAATCTGACCCGGCTGGAGGATGTGCTGGGCGAGATCGACGGGCAGATCGAGGCGCTGCAGCGGCAGGCGCGGCAGGCCTCGCGCTATCGCAGCCTGGCCGCCGATATCCGCCGGGCGGAGGCGATCCTGGCGCTGATCGCCCGCCACGAAGCGCGGCTGCAGGAAGCCCAGGCCGAGCAGGCGCTGGCGCTGGCGATCAGGCTCGTCGCCGACAAGACCGGAATCCAGGCGGAAGCGGCGCGCGGGCAGGCGGTGGCGGCGCACGCGCTCCCGGCGCTGCGCGAGACGGAAGCCGCCGCCGCCGCGGCGCTGGTGCGGTTGAAACGCGGGCTCGACGAGATCGAAGCCGAGAACCGGCGCGCCAAGCTGCGCTCCGAAGAGCTGACGCGCCGCCTCGCCGAACTGCAGGGCGACCTGGCGCGTCAGGAGAGCGTCGCGCGCGATGCCGGAGACAGCCTGGCGCGGCTTGCAGCCGAGGATGCAGCGCTCGCCCGCGACAGCGACAGCGCGACGGGCGTCGACACCGAAGCCGGCGCCGCACTGGCTTCGACCGAAACCGCGCTGGCGGCGGCCGAGACGGCCCATGCGGCGGCGCAGGCGGCCCTCTCCGACATGAGCGCGCGACGCGCCGCGCTGGAGCGGAGCCTGCGGGAGGCGCGCGAGCGCCAGGCGCGCGCGGCTGCCGACAGCGAGCGGCTCGGCCGTGATCTCGCCGCGCTCGACGCCAGCGCCGCGGACACCCCGATCGCGGCGTTGCGCGCAGGGCTGGATGCGGCGCAGCAGGCCGCGGCCGCGGCCGAGACAGAGGCTGCGGCGGCCCGGAGCGCGGTGTCGCAGGCGCGCGAGCGCGAGACCCGGATGCGCGCGCCACTGGCCGAAGCCGAGCGCCGGGCGCAATCTCTGGAGACCGAGATCCGGACCTTGCGCAAGCTGCTGGCGCCGGCCGCGGGCGATCGCTTCCCCGCCATCGTCGAGGCGCTCGAGGTGGCGCGGGGCTACGAGATCGCATTGGGGGCGGCGCTCGGCGACGATCT
>JBKBRD010000254.1:0-5007 GCA_046292405.1 Allobosea sp.
TTTGGCAACCGCCTGGTGACGAGCCTCGCCGTGCGCCAGCAGCATGGCCATACGTTGACCTGGATCCCCAACCAGCCGCCGGACGCCGTGGTCTATCCGCACAGCACCGAAGACGTCGCTGCGATCGTGAAGCTGTGCGCCACGCATGGCGTGCCGGTCATCGCCTTCGGGACGGGGACCTCGCTGGAAGGGCATGTCAACGCGCCCTATGGCGGGGTTTGCGTCGATATGAGCCAGATGAAGCGCATCCTCGCGGTTCATGGCGAGGATCTCGACTGCGTCGTCGAGGCGGGCGTGACCCGCAAGGAGCTGAACGAGCATCTGCGCGACCAGGGGCTGTTCTTCCCGATCGATCCCGGCGCCGACGCCTCGATCGGCGGCATGGCGGCGACGCGCGCCTCGGGCACCAACGCGGTGCGCTACGGCACGATGAAGGACAATGTGCTGGCGCTGACGGCGGTGATGGCGGGCGGCTCCATCGTCAAGACCTCGACGCGCGCCCGCAAGACCTCCGCCGGCTACGATCTGACGCGGCTGCTGGTCGGCTCGGAAGGCACGCTCGGCGTCATCACCGAGATCACGCTCAAGCTGCATGGCATTCCCGAGGCGATCTCGGCCGGCGTCTGTCCGTTTCCCTCAGTGCAGGCGGCCTGCGACGCCACCATCGTGACGATCCAGTCCGGGCTGCCGGTGGCGCGCATCGAACTGCTGGACGATGTGATGATCCGCGGGGTCAACATCTACTCCAAGCTCGGCCTGCCGGAGACGACGATGCTCTTCGTCGAGTTCCACGGGTCTGAGGCGGGGGTCAAGGAACAGGCGGAGCGCTTCGGCGAGATCGCGGCCGATTGTGGGGGCGGCCCCTTCGATTGGGCGACCAAGGCGGAGGATCGCAGCAAGCTCTGGCAGGCGCGCCACGACGCCTATTGGGCGGCGCGCTCGCTGCGCCCGGGCGCGGAATCGGTCGCCACCGATGTCTGCGTGCCGATTTCGCGACTGGCGGAATGCGTCGAGGCGACCAAGCGCGACATCGCCGAGAGCGGGCTGATCGCGCCCATCGCCGGCCATGTCGGCGACGGCAATTTCCACACGCAGCCGCTGGTCGACCAGAACGATACAGACGAGGTGGCGCGTTGCCAGGGATTCATCGACCGGCTGGTCAAGCGCGCGCTGGCGATGGGCGGCACCTGCACCGGCGAGCATGGCGTCGGCCAGAAGAAGATCAAATATCTCGAGGCCGAGCACGGCGCGCCGGCGCTGGCGGTGATGCAGACGCTGAAGCGCGCGCTCGACCCGCTCAACATCCTCAACCCCGGCAAAATCCTGCCGATGTGAGCCGCCGCTCGGCCTCACCACGCGCGAAGCTGGGACGCATCCGCGAAAAAAATTCGGAGGAAATGTCGTGATATCGCCGCGACTTGGCGGCATGATCAAACCGCATGAACGCCTCAGGGACATCATCCGCCATTGCGTGAGACGCTGACTGTTCTGGCCGGGCTGCTCCTGTTGACGCTGCTGGCGGCCCTGATCGCGCCCGGCCTCGTCGATTGGACTGCCTACAGGCCACAGATCGAGGCGCGGCTGAGCGCGGCGCTCGGCGTGGAGACGCGCGTCGGCGGCGGCATCCGCCTGCGGCTGCTGCCCTCGCCGCGGGCCGTGCTGGGGGATGTGCGGATCGGACCCGCCGGGCGCGGGACGAGCGCGGCGGCGCTCGACAGTCTGAGCGTCGAGCTCGCCGCCGGGGCGCTGGCGCGCGGCGAATTCCGCGTTTCCGACGCGGTGGCGGAAGGCGCGCTTTTGACGCTTGCCGTCGACGAGGCCGGCGCCGTGCAACTCCCGCCCCTCTCGCATTCGGGGCTTTCGGCCCAGACCTCGCTCGACAAGCTCAGCATCCGCCGTTCGGCTGTGATCTGGCGCGAGGCCGGCCAGCCCGACCGGACCTTGGCGCCGATCGCGGCAGAAGTTTCGGCCGTCAGCCTGAGGGGCCCCTGGCGGATCGAGGGCGAGGTTGCGGGCGCATCCGTGCGCATCACCACCGGCGCGATCGAGGCGGATGGGCGGCTGCGGGCCAAGACGCTCATCACCGGCGACGCCATGCAGATGGCGTTCGATGGGCACTTTCTGTTGCCCGCCGCGGCCGGGCCTGCCCCGCTGGGGCTGGACGGAGCGTTCACGCTCTCGCCCGGCGGCGCTCTGGCCTTGTCGGGGCGCGTCGCCGGGACCGCCCGCCTGCTGGCGCTGCGCGAACTGGCGCTCGATCTCGGGGGCGGGGCCGCCAAGCTCGAAGGGGAGGGGCAGTTCCGACCCTCCGACGGCGCGGGTTCGCTGGCGCTGCGGGCGCGGCGGGTCGACCTCGATGCGCTGGTAGCGGCGCTGGCCGAGCGGCCGGGCTTCGAGCGGGCGCTGACGGCGCTGCCGGCCAGGCTCGACATCAGCCTCGATCTCGACCAGCTGCTTTGGCGCGGCGAGGACTTCACCGGTCTGGCCTTGCGCGGACGCCTCACCCCGGATGGGCTCAGCGACGCGACGGCCTCGATGCGGATTGCCGGCGCGCTGATCGGCGCGACGGGCGCCGCCGACCTGCAGAGCGCGGCGGGCCGCCTCACCGTGAGGGCGGAGGATGCGCGGCGCGTCGCGTTGATCCTGGCGCGGGCGGGGCTCGATTCCGCGCTCGCCGAGCTTGCCGGCGGCCTCGGGCAGATCGACGCCGATGTCACGGGCGCCTGGGATGGCGGCCGGCTCGGCTTCGAGCGTTTCATGCTGACGAGCGCCACGGGTCTGAGGCTGGAAGGCGCGGGAGAGCTGACGGCGGCGCGTCTGGCGGCGCGGCTGTCGATCACGGGGCTCGACCTCAACAGCCTGCCGCCGGCCGAAAGCCTGACGGGCCTCGTCGGCCGCCGCGATCTCGCGCTCGACCTGTCGCTGGCGAATGCGCGCTATCGCGCAGCCCCGCCGGGCTCGGCCAATCTCGACCTGCGCCGCGAGGGCGAGGTCTGGCGTCTCAGCCGCCTCGCCATTTCCGGTTTCGGCGGCGTTTCCGTGACTGGATCGGGCGCGCTGCTGGCGCAGGGCGGCGAGATCGCCGGCCGGATTCGCGCGCCGCGCTTCGAGACGCTTGCCGCGCTGGCGGGTCCGCTCCTGCCAGAGCGCGTCCGGCTTGCCTTGGCGCAGGCGGGTGACGGGTTGGCGCGGCTCGACACGGGCTTTCGGCTGACCCGCAGCGCCGATGGCGTCACGGCGCTGGCGATCGACGGCAGCGCGCAGGGCGGCCGCTTCATCCTCGACGGCAAGGTCGAGCGCGGCGGCGCCTGGACGGAAGCCGCCTTGCGCTTCGACCTCGCCGATCGCCGCCAGGCCTTCGCCGCGCTCGGTCTGCCCGCCCCGCAACTGGGCGGCGCCGGTCGCCTGTCGCTCTCGCAGGCGGCTGGACGCATCGCGGGCTCGTTTGCGGGGCCGGGGCTCGCTCTGGCGTTGGACAATCTCGGCAGCGCCGAGGCGCGGCTGACGGTGCAGGCCGACCGACCGGGGCAGGTCCTGCCGGCGGGAGCGGCCACGCTTCTGCCCGATGGGCTCCTGGACGCCAGTGCGCGGATCCGTTTCGAGCCTGAGCGGATCGCGCTCGACGACGTCGTCGCCAATCTCGGTCCAGCCCGCGCGACCGGCGCTCTCGCTTTTGCGCGCGAGAACGGCCTGAGCGGCCGGCTATCCGTGCCACAATTCGATCTGCGCGCGCTGGTGGCTGGTGCGCTGGGCGCCGCGCCCGCTCCCAGCGGCGCGCTCTGGGCGAGCGGGCGCTTCAACCCTGTCGCGCCGCTGGGCGAGATGAAGCTCGCGATCGAGGCCGGCGCGGTGCAGCTCTGGGACAAGCTCGCGTTGAGCGACGCGCGCTTCACGCTGGTTTCCGACGGCGACGGCCTGCGCCTGACCGATCTCGCGGCGCGGCATGCGGGCGGCGGATTGGCGGGTCGGCTCGGTCTGCGGCGCGAGGGCGGGCTGGCGCAGCTGACCGGGCTCATCGACCTCACGGGGCTCGATCTTGCCAGCCTGACCGGCAGCGCCGTCGGCGGCCGCCTCTCCGGACGCGTCGAACTCGGCGGCTCGGGCGAGAGCCCGGCCCGGCTGATCGCGGGGTTGAGCGGGGCAGGCAGCCTGCGCCTGCAGGGCGCTACCGTCGCAAAACTCGATCCCGCCGCCTATGCGCGGGTGATCGCAGGCACGGGCGAGGACGCCTCGGAAAGCGAGACCGACCGGCTGCAGCGCCGCCTCGCCGAGGCGCTGGACGGCGGCGCCTGGGCGCTGGGCGATCTGACGCTGCCCTTCACGCTGGCGGCCGGGATCGCGCGGCTGCAACCCCTCAGCTTCGACAGCAACGGCTTGCGCGTCCAAGCCAGCGGCCTTGTCGATCTGCGCGCCTTGACGGCGGATCTGCGGCTCGGCCTACGCCCGCTCGGCCCCTTGCCGAAGGGTTGGCCCGGAGACGCGCCGCAGATCGGCGTGGCCTGGCGCGGGCCGCTGAGCGATGTCAGGCGGGAGGCGGATGTCGGCGCGCTGGCCAATACGGTGGCGGCGCGGGCGCTGGCGCGCGAGATCGAGCGGGTGGAAGCGTTCGAGGCCGATGCGCGCGAGCGCGCCATGCACTCCCGCCGGCTGCGGGCCGAACGCGAGATGCACGAAAACGAGCGCAAGCTGCAGGAGTTTCTCAAGGCCGAAGACGAGCGCCGGATCGCCGAGGAGAAGCGCGCGGAGGAGGCGAGGCAGGCCGAGGAGGCCAGGCGCGCGGCCGAGGAGGCGAAGCGCGCCGTCGAGGAACGCCGGGCGGAAGAGGCGCGCCGGGCCGCCGAAGCGCGTCAGGAGCAGGAGGCTCGCCGTCGCGCCGAGTCCGAGGAGCGGGCGCGCGCCGCCGCCGAACGCGCCGCGCAACAGCCGCCGCAGCCGGGGCCGTTGATCCTGCCGGGCGCGCCGCGCTCGCTCTATCAGGAGCCGCCGCAGCAGCCCACCGCGCCCGGA
>JBKBRD010000255.1:0-4929 GCA_046292405.1 Allobosea sp.
GCGACGGAGGGCGGCGACCACATCGACCCCGCCTTCCTGCGCAATTGGGAAGGCGCGCGCCGCGCCGGCATTCCGCGCGGCGCCTATCATTTCGTGTTCTGGTGCCGGCCGGCGCATGAGCAGGCGGTCTGGTTCAAGCAGCACATCCCCAACGACCCCGACGCTTTGCCGCCGGTGCTCGATGTCGAGTGGAACGGCCATTCCCGCACCTGCCCGCAGAAGATCGACCGGGCGCTGGCGCTGGAGAAGATCCAGCTGATGCTGACCGAGCTCGAACAGCTGACCGGCAAGAAGCCGGTGATCTACACCGACATCACCTTCCACAAGGATGTGCTGGAGGGGCAGTTCAACGACTATCCCTACTGGATCCGCTCCACCGCCGCGCTGCCCGAGACCCGCTACAACAACCGGCCCTGGACCTTCTGGCAGTTCACCACCACCGGTCGGATCCCGGGCATTCGCGGCGATGTCGACCGCAACGCCTTCGTCGGCAGCGAGGAGCAGTTCCAGGGCTGGATGCGCGGCGAGTACGATCCTGGCGCCCGCAGCTGGCGCCGCCGCGCGCCGCAGCCGCCACGCGCCGCGCCGCCCCCGGTCGCCGTCATTCCCGGCAGCGCCGCCCCCCTGCCCGCCTCGCTGCAGGCGAACGGCGCGGAGCCCGAGGAAGGTTAAGCCCGCGCCGGCGCAGCCGGCCCCGGCTTAACCAAGTCTGAATCCAATCCGGACAATGCGACGGGTGCTAAGGCGGCCTTAACCGCCCTCCCTCATCCAAGAGGACGAAGGAGGGCCGCATGCCAGATTTCCTAGCCACCCTGTCGCGAATGACCGGACCTGTCTTCGCGGGCGGGCTGCTGCTGGCGCTGACGGCGCCGGCCTTCGCGCTCTATCCGAAGAAGAGCGACAGCGATCCCCATCACGGCGTGCGCGACGCCAGGCGCAAATCGATCCAGGGCATCGACGTTTCGCGCTGGCAGGGCGAGATCGACTGGGCCAAGGTCAAGGACGCCGACACCCGCTTCGCCTTCATCAAGGCGACCGAGGGCGGCGACCATCTCGACCCGAATTTCAAGCGCAACTGGGCCCAGGCCAAGAAGCATGGCGTGCCGCGCGGCGCCTATCACTTCGTCTGGTGGTGCCGCCCGGCCAAGGACCAGGTGCGCTGGATCAAGAAGCACATTCCCCGCGACGCCGACGCGCTGCCCCCCGTGCTCGATGTCGAATGGCAGAATAATTCGCAATGCGACCGCAAGATCTCGAAGGATTTGGCGCTCGCCAAGATCCGCGAGATGCTGAAGGGGCTGCACGAGCATACCGGCAAGAAGCCGATCATCTACACCGACATCAACTTCCATGAGGATGTGCTGGAGGGCGAGTTCAACGACTACCCCTACTGGCTGCGCTCCACCGCCGCGCCGCTGCGCCATCGCTACCAGCGCGAGAAGTGGGAGTTCTGGCAGTTCACCACCACGGGCCGCGTCCCCGGCATCACCGGCGACGTCGACCGCAACGCCTTTTTCGGCACGGAGAGCGAATTCGCCGCCTGGCGCGACGGCCGCTTCGAGATCGGCAGCCGAACCTGGCGCGGCGGCGGACCCAAGCTCGCCCGCGGCAAGGCGCCCGCGACCGCGGCCGGTTCGCGCGCGCCGAAGGAAGCCGGCGGCGCCGCGCTGCGCCAGCAGCCGCCACGCGCAGCCAAGCAGCACACCGCCCACAACGACTGAGCCGCGCGCAAAGCGCTGTCATCGGACCGTCATAGGCCGGGCGCAGGGCTCGGCCTCCCGGTCCCCGTCCCTGCGCCGCCATGCTCGCCACCCAACGCCATCCCGACGCCCAGTCCAGCATGGGCATCGTCTGGGCCTATCGCTTCGACGGCGAGGGCCTGCCCGCGCTGATCGACCGCGCGGAGGTCCCGGCCTTCGAACCCGGCGAAGCCTTCGTCTGGATTCATCTCGACCTCGTCCACAGCCGCGCCAAGGCCTGGATCAGCGAACAGCTCTGGCTGCCGGCCGAGGCGGAAGAGACCTTCCTGGCGCTGGAGACGCATCAGCGCCTCGACCATTCCGCCAATCTCGTCTGGGGCGTCACGCATGACCTGGTGCGCGATGTCGGCGCCAATTCCGACAAGGTCGGCGCGCTGCACTGGATCATCGGCGAGCGATTCCTGCTGACCGGCCGGCGCGAGGCGCTGCAATCCATCCGGCTGACGGCGGCTGCGCTCGACCGTGGCGAGGAGGCGGCCAGCCCCGTCGCCCTGTTCGAGCAGATCGTCGAATACATCATCGACGACATCACCCACGCCGTCGTCCGGCTGATGGAGGAGACCGACGGCGCCGAGGACCATCTGCTGGACGACCGCTTCCATGAAGCGCCGCCCCGCATCGGCGCCGTGCGCCGGACGGCGGTGCGCATCCACCGCCAGCTCAGCGGGCTGCATGTGCTGTTCCGGCGCCTGGCCGACGCCAACGCCAACCGCAGGGCGCCCGACGAGATGAAGGCCTTCGCGGCCAGGCTGATCCAGCGGATCGACGGGCTGCATCACGACGTCAACGCCGTGCAGGACCGCGCGCGGCTGCTTCAGGACGAGCTCACCGCCCGCTCCGCCAGCCAGACCAACCGGCAGCTCTACACGCTCTCGATCCTGACCGCCCTGTTCCTGCCGGCGACCTTCATCACCGGGCTGTTCGGCATCAACGTCAAGGGTCTGCCCTGGGCCGAGGCCGATCTGGGAGCGCTCTACGTGGCCGGCGCCTGCGTCGGCGCGGCGCTGCTGACGCTGATCCTGCTGCGCTGGCGCGGCGTCGTCGGCCGATAGCGATCGGCCTCCTCGACCTCTGCACAGGCCATCTTGGCGCATGCGCCCGCTGACATCGCGCAGCCGCACGCTATAAGGCTTGAAACCGATGCGCCAAACGCGCCGTCAGCCGGGAGGACACCATGCTCGCCAACGCGCCCCGCCCCTTCAATTTCGATCTCGGCGAAACCGCCGACGCGATCCGCGACACGGTCCACGCCTTCGCGCAGGAGAAGATCGCGCCCCGCGCCGAGGAGATCGACCGCAGCAACAGCTTCCCGCGCGATCTCTGGCCGGAGATGGGCGCGCTCGGCCTGCATGGCATCACCGTGAAGGAGGAGGATGGCGGCTCGGGCCTCGGCTATCTCGAACATTGCGTCGCGATCGAGGAGGTCAGCCGCGCTTCCGCCTCGGTCGGGTTGAGCTACGGCGCCCATTCCAACCTCTGCGTCAACCAGATCGCCCGCAACGGCAACGCGGCGCAGAAGGCGAAGTACCTGCCGAAGCTGATTTCCGGCGAGCATGTCGGCGCCCTCGCCATGTCCGAGCCCGGCGCGGGCTCCGACGTCGTCTCGATGAAGACGAAAGCGGTGAAGCAGGGCGACCGCTATGTCCTGACCGGCAACAAGATGTGGATCACCAACGGCCCGGTGGCGGAGACTCTCGTCGTCTATGCCAAGACCGATCCCGAGGCCGGCGCGCGCGGCATCACCGCCTTCCTGATCGAGAAGGGCATGAAGGGCTTCACCACCGCCCAGAAGCTCGACAAGCTCGGCATGCGCGGCTCCGACACCTGCGAGCTCGTCTTCGACGGCTGCGAAGTCCCGGAAGAGAACGTGCTCGGCCAGCTCGGCCGTGGCGTCAACGTGCTGATGTCGGGGCTGGACTATGAGCGTGTCGTGCTCGCCGCCGGCCCGCTCGGCATCATGCAGGCGGCGCTCGACGTGGTGATGCCCTATATCCACGAGCGCAAGCAGTTCGGCCAGGCCATCGGCGAGTTCCAGCTCGTCCAGGGCAAGGTCGCCGATATGTATGTGATGATGAACGCCTGCAAGGCCTATGTGTACAGCGTCGCCAAGGCCTGCGACCGCGGCGAGACCACGCGCGAGGACGCGGCCGGCGCGATCCTGATCGCCGCCGAGAAGGCGACGCAGATCGCGCTCGACGCCATCCAACTGCTCGGCGGCAATGGCTACATCAACGACTACCCGACCGGGCGGCTGCTGCGCGACGCCAAGCTCTACGAGATCGGCGCCGGCACCAGCGAAATCCGGCGCATGCTGATCGGGCGCGAGCTCTTCCAGAAGACGAAGTGATGCCGCTCTATTTCGCCTATGGGCTGAACATGGACGAGGCCGGCATGGCGCAGCGCTGCCCGCGCTCGACGCGGCTCGGCCTCGCCAGGTTGGAGCGCCATCGCTTCATGATCACAAGCGACGGCTACGCCTCGGTGGTGCGCGATCCGCGCGAGACCGTCCATGGCGTGCTCTGGGACTGCGCACTGGCCGATATCCGCACGCTCGACAAATTCGAGGACATCGCCAGCGGGCTCTACGTCAAGATCAACCAGCCGGTGATCGTGCCCGGCGGCGCCAAGCGGGCGCTGGTCTATATCGGCCGGAGCGCCACCCCCGGCCGGCCCAAGCCCGGCTATATGGAACAGGTGCTGACTGCGGCCAAAGAGCAAGCCCTCCCAGAGGCTTATCTGTCCGGGCTGACTCGATTCCTGAACAAGCCGATTCTGGATGTTAAAAGCGCCTCGCAACCTGAGGCAGCCGAGCTTCCGCCCGGCCCCGTACCGGGCGTCCGGCCCCGGGCCTACGCGCCGAAGTGACGGCGGAGCCCTATTTCCAGAACATCGCCGCCAGCCTCACCGCAAAGACGAGCCCGAAAGCCAGGATGATCGTGCCGACGACGCGGTGGCGCTTCGCCCTGTCGGGGAATTGCCGCGCCACCAGCTTGCCCAACGGCTTGCGGAACAGGAAGGCGACGACGAGCAGGATGACGACGATGTTGACCGGGCTCACGCGGTGACCTTCGGCGCCTGGTCCCGCGGCTCGGCGGCGTCGAAGGGCGCGCCCGCCTTCTTCCAGGCGCCGAAGCCGCCGGCGATATGGGCGACGGGCTTCAGCCCCATC
>JBKBRD010000256.1:0-4924 GCA_046292405.1 Allobosea sp.
GTGTCGCCGTCGATGGCGAAGCTGATGCCCATGCCCGCGGCGCGGGCGACCATGCCGGTGTAGAGCGGCTGCACCGCATGGGCGTCGATCGTGCCGGTTTCCGAGCGCCCGGCCAGCAGTTCTTCGACATGGGCCGGGATGCGCGCATGCGAGCCGGTGGCGGTGATGACAAAGCGACCCTGCTCGCCCTCGACGGTGGCGCGGGAGACGAGCTTGCCGCCGCGCGGCACCGCCTGTGTCGCGAGCGTGAGCAGGTTGAGCAGCAGCTTGACCTGGTTCTTCGGCAGCAATGCGCGCGGCGCATCCCAATCCAGCGAGAGCTTTTCGTCGTTGAGGAAGCCGTTGGCGACATTGCCGGCGTCGCCGAGATCGATCATCGCGCCGGCCGAGCCGGCGGCCCCGAACGCCAAACGGGCGAATTGCAGGCGCGAGGAGGCGTTGCGCGCGCTCTTCTTGATCAGGTCCAGCGCGAAGTCGCGCATCGAGGGATCATCTTCCTCCAACACCTCGAGCGCGTTGACAACGGCCCCTACGGGGCTGATCACATCATGGCAGACGCGGCTGCAGAGAAGGGCGGCCAGGTCGAGCGGGTCGAGCGTGATGGCGGTCATTGGTGGGATCCCGGGGGTCGAAGGCCTGGGGCGCGATCCGCTGGCGGACGCGCCGGTCCAGCAAGATATGGTGCCAGCTTGGTTTGCATGTGGTTAACCCTGGCGCGCATTCGCCGCCAGACAAGGATGCAGGGCCGCGATGATCGCTCCGGACGACCCGATTCTGGCCGATTGCGATGCGCTGGCCCGCAGGCTGGCGGAAGCCGCGCGGCTTGCCGGCGCCAGGCTCATGGCGATGCGAGCGGCCCGCGACGTCAAGCTCAAGCCGGACGGGACGCCGGTCTGTTCCGCCGATCTGGCGGCCGACCATGTCGCCAAAGAGGCGCTGACGCGGCTATTGCCGGCATTCCCGGTGATCAGCGAGGAAAGCGCGGAGTCTGTCCCGCGGGAAGCGGTCTTGCCGGAAGCGGCGTTCATCCTGCTCGACCCGTTGGACGGCACCCGCGAATTCCTGGCCGGCGGCGACAGCTATTGCGTCGCCATCGCCATCGTGAGCAACGGACGACCTGTGGCGGGCGCGATCGCCGCGCCGCAAATGCGGCGGCTGTGGTTTGCCGGGCGCAACGCTTTCGCGCAGGATCTGGCTGAGGATGGCGGCACGCTCGGCGACCCCGTGGCGATCCGGGTGCGGCAGACGCCGCCGGCGGGGCCTGATACCCTGGTCAGCCGCTTTCATGGCGACCGGCTGAGCGACGGGGTTGCGGCCGCGATGGGATCCCGTCGAACCGTGCCGGCATCCTCCGCCGTTAAATTCGGGCTGATTGCCGGCGGCGAGGCGGATCTGCATGTCCGGGCCGGCCAGACCATGGAATGGGACATCGCCGCGGGCGACGCGATCCTCGCGGCGGCGGGCGGGGTCGTGCTGACGCTCGCCGGCGAAAGGCCGCGATATGGCTGCGTCTGGCGCGGCTTCCGCAACCCGCCCTTCGTGGCTGCCGGCAGCGAAGCCTTGGCGCGGGCGGCGGTCAAGGCGGCGGCGGAGCTGGGCCGGAGCGGCGTCGAGCCGCCCGCCGACACCCTGTCTCGACCCTGAGATGCGCCGGCCGTCCCGCAAAAATGCAGCCGAGTCGCCCGGATGAGGCTCCGCGGCGCGTCAGACGCGCTGTTCGGCGGGAGCGCGTTGGCAGAATTCCGGGATGGAGAGGCGGCGCTTGATGCCGATCCCGTCGGCGTCGTTCAGAAACTCGATGCCGTTGACGACAAAAACCGCCCGCAATTTGCTGCGGGTCGCGTCGAGAATGGGCCGGTTGCTGGATTCGAATTCGCGGATGGTGCGCAGGCCGACCCGGGCGCGCCTGCCGAGCTCGGCGGCGCTCCAGCCCAGCATGGCGCGGGCAAGCCTGCATTGCTCATAGGTCATGGGCGATCTCTGGCCGGACGATAGGATGATTGGGCGTTGAACGAGAAGAGGCCCCCGGCTGGCGCCGGGAGCCTCTTGAGCGCGTGGCTCAGAAGTCGCGCTGGATGCGCAAGCGCGCCTGGAGCGAATCGTCGCTGCTGAGCGTGAAGGCGCCGCCACGGTTCTTGTCGGCAACGCGGCCCTTGGGGTCGAGCTTGGCGTAGAGAACCTCGACGCCGATGTTGAAATCCTTGACCGGCGACCAGAACACGTTCGAACCGATACGGTATTCCTTGAAGTCGGTCAGGCCGGCCGATTTGGCGCTGTCGATATTGAGGAACGAGCCGAACACGGCCTGCCGGACCGTGGGAGTCCAGTAGTGCAGCAGGCCGGCGGTCAGGGCATAGCCCTTGGTCAGCTTCACGCTGGCGGTCGTGCCGTTGCTGATGGCGACGGAGTCGGGGGCAGAGACCTTGACGCCGCCGACGGTGACGGAGCCGGCCCCGAGATAGCTGAGAGCGCCTTCGGCGTAGGAGCCCTGAAGCCAGAGCTGGTCGCCGGCCGCGAGCATCGGCAGGTTGATCTTCACGCCCGCCTGGCCGGCGAAGCCGTATTTGCTGTCGAGCTTGAGGCCGGCGCCGGCGGAGCTGGCGGTGATCTCATGCACGGCGCCCGACACTTGCGCCGAGCCCCAGCCCTGCGTGACCTCGAGGTTGGCGACGATATCGGGCATGCGGTTGCTGCCCTGGAAATCCCTCGAGCTCGCATTGCGGCGCTCGGCTCCGTCTTCAGCCGAAATCGTGGCGCTGAAGCCGCTGCCGAAGGTAGCCGTGTAAGCCAGCAATTGGGTCGAGCTGTCCGAGCCGCGCAGCGTGCCCATGTTCAGGGAGTTCGCATAGAAGTCGAACATCGACGAGGCGCGACCGGCGGTGATCGGCCCGAACTGGATGAAGCCCTTGTCGAGCGCGGAGGCGTCCGAATTGGCCTGGAAGGCGCCCTTCGCGTAAGCGCCGGTGCTGCGGGTCACATCGATGCTGGCATAGGCGCGCAGCGTGCCGTAGGCGGTCGCGGTGCGGGCGTCGAGGATCACCCGGCCACGGGCGCGCAGCCCGGTGGAGTCGGTGTCCTTCGCGAGGACCTGGTTGTACAGAGCCTCGAAGCGAACCCGGCCGCCGACGCGCAGGCAGGTGTCGCTGCCGGGAATGTAAAAGAAGCCGGCTCCGTAAGTATTGCAGACCCGGACGTATTCGACCGGTGCCGCCTTGCGGGACGGCAGGTCGGCTGCCGTAGCGCCGCTGACGACGACCAGCGCGCCCGCTGTCGACATGAGAAGAGAAGTGATGTTTTTCACGGGAACCCCCAAAAGAGTGCGCTTATGCGATCGGCAATCTGAAATGTGCCGCAATCAGGGTTAGAGGTTCGAATACCTATTCAACGTGGAAAACTTCACTAATTTTTCTTAATCAATCCAAATGTTGCTTCATAATCACACGTGAAAATGTTCACGTTGCATCGACTAAACTATTCTGCCATTACTACTCCCGTTACGTAATATAAGATTTACAAAGCTGTGGTCGTGTGGCGCGGTGGGGTCTTGCACAAGGGAGAGGGGCGACGGCGCATCTTTGGGGCGCGCTTGGCGCGGCCGCTTCCGCCGCCGGGTCCCTAGCGGTCTTTGTATAGAATGAATTATACTTAGAATAGAACGGACTATAAATCGATTTAGTGTCATTGTTTGAGATAAAGACTGATGATTCATTATCGAACTATTTATTACTGAGGTCGCCAATTCGTATTGGCAAGGCGTAAATGGGGGCGACGTGCTGAAAATCGAAACGACTGTTCCGCTGCTCGAGCGCTTGCCGCGACGGGTGTTCGACAAGGGCGCCTTCATCAAGCAGCCCGACGACGCGACCGAAACGGTGTTCATGATCGAGAGCGGCCGGGTTCAGTGCTTCTACATGACGCCGCAGGGCTCCGACGCGGTCTTCGGCGAAATGGCGGCCGGAGATTTCATCGGCGATCTCGCGGCGCTCGACGGGGGCGTGGCCGGCATCTGCTATGAGGCGATGGAGCGGACCACGGCGGTGCTGTTCCGGCGCGACCAGTTTCTCGAGCAATTGCGCGTGTCGGGCCCGTTTGCCGAGGCTTATGCCCGCCGGCTGTGCAGCCGGGTGCGGCTGCTCAACCAGCTCTATGTCGAGAGCCGAATCCTGCCGATGCGGGAGCGGCTGTATTCGGAACTCATTCGCCTGAGCAGGCAGACCGATGCGGGCCGGATCATCATCGCGCCCGCGCCGACCCATGCCGAACTCGCGCGGCGGATCGCCTCGCAGCGGGAAACCGTCACCAAGCAGATGAGCGCTCTGGCCAAGGCCGGCATCGTCAGGCTGGACGGCCAGACCATCGTGATCGAGCGGTTTGCCGAGTTGCAGGCGGTGCTGCGCGACCATCTCGGCGATATGGCGAGCCGCCCCGCGACGCCGACGCCTGCTTTACGTGAACTTGATCACCGACCGCCGGTCGCGGCCATGGCAAGCTGAAGACGGTTGAAGCCTGCGGTCATCAACCTCCAAAAGCAGTCCCAACTCGAGAGGGCCGAACCAGGAATTCGGCCCTCTTTTTTGCTGGCGCCGGATCGCGGCGCGTGCGCGATGCCGCCCTCGCCGATACGGCGCGGGCTGCCGGATCGGCGCGCGACCCGCGACGCGCTCCCGGGCTGACGCGTCCATCTCGAAACACCATGCTCCGGAAGCGTTCCCTGGAACGGCGCAACGCGCGCCCTGACATCGGGCGCAACGCGGCCGTGGGATCGAGCGCGCGGGCCATGCTCGGGACCGCGATGGTCGCGGCAGGCCGCGATTGTACGGTCAGATGTATCGGCAGGCGCGCCTGGCCTCGCCGCTCCCGCCGCTCCCGCAGCGGCGCGGCTCGCCGCGAAATCGCCCCAGTCCCTCGCGCGAATGCCGGTCGA
>JBKBRD010000257.1:0-1005 GCA_046292405.1 Allobosea sp.
CCATCACCATCGCCCGAACGGCATTGGCCAGTCTCGGCATGTCGCCGGCCTCGAGTTCGCTCAGGCTGCGTTGCAGCAGAACGATATAGTCTCCCAGCAAGCGGCCCAAAGGCGTCGCCAGAGGTTGCGCCTGCGCGGCGTCGAGGATGGCGGTCAGTTCGCGGAAGCCGTCGCGCGGCAGATACAGTTGCAGGCGCTCGTCGCTCGGACGGTTGCTCACGAGTTCGCGGCCGAGCGAAGCGACGTAGGGCACGAAGGCAGGCACGTCGAGCGCGATCCCCGCCCCGGCCGAGCCCAGGGTCCGCGATTGGCCAAGGGTGATGACCCAATGGTCGATCGGGTTCGAGCGCAGGAGCGCGCTGTCGCGCACCGCCGTCAGAGCCGGGGCGTTGACATGGCTGATCGCGAACTTGTCCAGCGTCCAGATGACGCTGGTGGCGCTGAATTCATCCTGGCCGTCATTGAGCGCGACGTTGAACGTTCCCTCGAACCAGCCAAGCCAGGCATCGAACTGTTCTCGTTTCGGTAGATCGGTCGTCGTGAAGCGTGTCGGGATCATCGCGCGCTCTGGCCCCCCTCGCGTGCAGGATCGCAGAGTAACACGACATTTCTAAAACAAAGAATTTTGTTATAAAATCAATTCCCCAAGGTCCAGCTTCGGCCCAGTCGAAACGGATTGCTGATCCGTCTCACGTTTTGCCGCCTCCAAGCACAAAAGACTTGCGACAGGCGAGAAAGGCGGTTGCACGATGATAGACTGAAGAGGCTCAATGCCGGAGTACGGACAATTTAAACGTCTTCCCAAAGGTTGTTTTTACTCGATAGGATCATTCGGATTTGCAGGATCGTCGGCGCCGCATCGGGCTTCAGAATTTCCAGATCAGCGGCACGATGAAGACCGCCACGACGAAGAACCAGATCAGCAAAGGCAGACCGAGCTTCCAGTAATCGCTGAAGGCATAGCCGCCCGGACCCATGACCATCAGGTTGGTCGGCGTCGCGATC
>JBKBRD010000257.1:1015-4913 GCA_046292405.1 Allobosea sp.
GCCGCCACCGCGGTGCTGATCAGCACCGGCTTTGGCGAAATCCCCATGCTTGCCGCGGCCGCGATGCCGATCGGAATCACGATCAGCGCGGTCGCCGTGTTGCTGATGAGCTGCCCCATGATCGCCGTCAGGATGAAGAGACCCGCAAGCAGCGCCATCGGGCCGGCATCGCCGACCATGACGACAAGCCGTTCGGCCAGGAGCTTGGCGGCCCCTGTTTCCACCATCGCGGTCGACAGCGGCATCATCGCGCCCACCAGGATGACGGTGGTCCAGCTGATGGCCCGGTAGGACTGCTCGACGGTCATGATGCCGGTCAGAATGATGGCGCCCGCCGCCAGCAAACCCGCGACGGCCGGAGGCACGACCCCCGTCGCCAGCATGAGCACCATGCCGAACAGGATGATGACGGCCTGCTTGGCGCCCGGCCCCATCGGCACGGCCTGCCGGCGAACGAGTTCGGGCGAGCTGACGACCAGCACATCGGGATCGTCGAGATGGGTGTCGAGCGCCTTCCATGTGCCCTGCAGCAGCATGGTGTCGCCGGCGTTCAGCACGACGCCGCCGCTCGCGCCGCTGCTCTCAGCCGCGATCTCGTTGCCGCCACGCTGGACCGCGAGGATGATCAGGTCGCCGCTGTCGGTGACCATGCCGGGAAAGACGCTTTGCCCGATCAGGCCCGAGCGCGGCGGGATCACGACTTCGGCGAGCCCCGAACGCCGGTTGAACAGCGTCTCCTCGCCCTCGCCTGCGGGCGCTCCGTCCTCGCGGAAGGCCAGGTGCAACTGCGCGGCGAAACTGGCCGCAGCCTCCGCATCGCCCCGCAACAGCAGATGGTCGCCCTCGGCGATGGTCTCGCGGCGCAGCGGCCCGGCTGTCGGGCCGTCCTGGATCGCGACGAGCTGCAGCAGCGGGTAGTCCGTGAGATCGATGGCGCTCGTGGGCTTGCCGACATAGGGGCAGCTTGCCCGGACGCGCAGCTGGTAAATCCCGCTCGCCAGCCCGTATTGCTCCACCAATGTCTTGGCGTGGCGGCTGAAATCGGCCGGCATGGTCGCGCCGTTGCGCTGCGGCAGCAGGCGCTCGCCGAACAGCACCATGATCGCCATCGACCCCGCCAGCAACGGCACGCCGACGAGGGCGAATTCGAAGAAGCCGAAGCCGCCGACGCCTGCATCCATGCCAGCCTCGGACACCAGCACATTCACCGGCGTGCCGGTGAGCGCCAGCATCGAGCCGGCATGCGCGGCAAAGACCAGCGGCATCAGCAGCTGCGAGGAATTGCGGCGCAGCCGGACCGCGATCACCACCACCACCGGCAGCAGCGCGGCGACAGCGCCGTTGACGCTGATCAGCGCGGTCAGCAGGGCGACGAGCCCCATCGTCAGCAGCAGCAGCCGCGTCCGACTTTCCTCGCCCGCGCCCTTGATCAACAGCTGCCCGGCCCAGGCGGTGACGCCCGTCATTTCCAGCCCGGAGCTGACGACGAACAGCGAGGCGATGAAGATCACGGCGGGGTCGCCGAGCCCGCCCAGCGCCTGCGGCAGCGTCAGCACGCCGGTGGCCCAGAGCGCCAGCGCCGTGCCCATCGCCACGAGC
Organism: Allobosea sp.; assembly: GCA_046292405.1. Lineage (GTDB taxonomy): Bacteria > Pseudomonadota > Alphaproteobacteria > Rhizobiales > Beijerinckiaceae > Allobosea. The sequence goes on from JBKBRD010000257.1 coordinate 2,615, forward strand.
ACGACCGGAACCCTGTTCGTCACGAACAGGACGACGGCGACGGCGATGATGGCGCCGGTGTAAGCTATTGGGCTCAAACGCTCAGCTCCTTGTTGGTCCTGCGCGGGCGCTTCGCGCCCGCACGCCTGCGGATCAGTCCTCGAGCGTCGCCATCAGGATGCCGAGCCGGCAGCCCTTCTCGTATTCGTCGAGCTTCACGAATTCCTTCAGCGTGTGGATCTCGGCTTGGCCCGCGCCGATGGTGATGGTCGGGATGCCGGCCTTGTCGAGCCAGTTGGCGTCGAGCCCGCCATTGGAAAACAGATAGTTCGGCTCGATGCCCAGCATGCCGAGCGCCTTGGTGGCGCGCTTCACCACCGGCGTGTCCCGGCCGAGTTCGAACGGCGGGTAGGCGGCGGCGCGGCGGAAGGCGACCTCGGCGGTGTCGCCTTCATGGTCGGTCACCTGGGCCTTCGCCTTGGCGAAAGCGGCCTCATAACCATCGACGATCTTGGTGGCGAAGCTCAGCTCCGGGCTGCGCGCCTCGCCTTTCAGGAAGGCGTAGTCGGTCACGACATTGGTTGCGTCGCCGGCCGGCTTGCCGTCGCGCCCGCCGAAGATGCCGATATTGCTGGTGCCGCGCCCGTCCTCCTTGACGACCTTGCCGAACCAGCCGGCCGCCTTCGCCTCCGCCAGCGCGATCGCCCCGACCAGCGTCGCCGAGATGCCGCGATCGGGCGCGACGCCCGCATGCGAGGCGCGGCCCTTGATCTCGACCTCCCAGTTCTCCTGGCCGACAGCGCCGACGATCAGCTCCGAGGCGAGTTGCCCATCGACATTGACGCACATCGCCGGGCCGCCGAGTTCGGCGGGGTCGAGCTCGCGCGCGCCATGCAGGCCGCTCTCCTCGCGCACCGTGAACAGCAGCGTGATCGGCGGATGCGGCAGCTTGTGCTTGAGCAATGTCTCGGCCACCACGACCAGCAGCGCGACCCCCGTGCGGGCGTCGCCGCCCAGCGCCGTCGTGCCGTCGGAAACGATCCGGTCGCCCTCGCGCCGCGGCTTGGCCCCGGCGCAAAGCGGAACGGTGTCGAGATGGGTCGAGAACAGCAGGCGCGGACCGGGCCTCGTGCCTGGAAGGTCGACGATCAGGTTTCCGGTCTGGGTCGGGACCGGAATGCGCGTATTGGCGTCGTCGAAGCGGATCGCGGCAGCGGGAACGCCGGCCGCCACCAGCGCCTTGCTGACCGCCGCGGCGATGGCGGCCTCTTCGCCCGTGACACCCTCGACCGACAGGAAATTCATCAGATGGCCGATGGCGGCCTCGACGTCGAGCGGGATAGTGGCGGTGCTCATTTCATCCCTCCAAGGATTTGCCCGTCGATCTGCGCCGACGATCTCGTAGATCGCTACAGGCCCCAGGGCAGGCCCAGCGTCTTCCAGACAGCGAACAGGGCGGTCCAGAGAACGAACATCCAGACGACGTAAGGAAGCATCAGCGAGACGATCGTGCCGACGCCGGCGTTGCGGTCGTATTTCTGCGCGAAGCCCACCATCAGCGCGAAATAGGCGTTGAGCGGGGTGATCGCGTTCATCGGGGAATCGCCGACGCGGTAGGCCGCCAGCACGGCCTCGGGCTCGACGCCGAGCTTCATCAGGAGCGGCACGAAGACGGGCGCAAAGATCGCCCATTTCGCCAGCGCGCCGGTCAGCAGCAGGTCGATGATGGCGACGACCAGGATGAAGCCGAGGAGCAGAGGCAGCGCCCCGATGTTGGCCGATTGCAGCACGCCCGACAGGCTGAGCGCGAGCACAGTGCCGATGTTGGTGTAGGTGAAGTAGGCAACGAACTGGCTGAGGACGAAGAACAGGAAGATGGTGCCGCCGAGGTTCTTGATCGACTTCTCGATCGCGGCGATCACTTCGCTCAGCGTTCTCAGCGTGCCGGCGCCGATCCCGTAGCACCAGCCGGTGGTCAGGAACATCAGCATGATCAGCGCGATCAGCCCGTTCATGAAGGGCGAATTGCCGATCAGCTCTCCCGTCGTCGGATTGCGCAGCGGCGCCCAGGACGGCACGGTCAGCACGAGGAAGACCGCGGTCAGGCCGAGCAGGCCCAACCCGGCAAAGCGCAGGCCGCGCGATTCCGCAGCCGAGAGCACGGCGCTCTGTTCCGTCGTCGTCCCCTCCGACGCCTTCGACGGGTCATAAGGCCCCAGCCGCGGCGAGATCACCCTGTCGGTGATGAAGGCGATGATGCCGGTCAGGAAGATGACCGAGGCGAAGGAGAACCAGATGTTGGAGGCCAGGCCGATCGAGC
>JBKBRD010000258.1:0-4900 GCA_046292405.1 Allobosea sp.
AAGGCTGCGACGGGCAGCTGCAATCCAGTCCCCGCGAGAATGCGGTCGCCCAGCACGATCGTCACGGCCGCGGCGAGCGCCGCCCCAGCGGAGACGCCCACTAAACCCGGATCGGCCAGCGGGTTGCGGAACAGCCCCTGCATCAGCGCCCCGGATACGGCCAGGGCCGCGCCGATCATCAAACCCAGCAGCACGCGTGGCAGGCGGATGTTCAGGACCACCAGCGCATCCCGCCCGGCCAGAGCGTCGCCCTCGCCCGTCAGGCGCGCCATCAGGATGGCCACAACGCGCTCTGGCGCGATGGCGACGGGACCCCGCCCCAGCGCGACGAGAGCGATCGCAACGCACAGCAAGGCCCCGATGCCAAAGGCCAGCATGATCCGCCGCCGCCGCGTCGCCGCCAGCGCGAGGACGGGCGCGCTGTCACTTTCGAAGCACGGCTCAAAGCCCTGGCGCATCGTCAGCGTCATGGCGCGGACGCGGTTTGCAATGGCGGAACGTTCCGCTCCGGATAGAGCGCCGCCATCAGATCGCGCGCCGCCTCGGCCGTCCGGGGGCCGAAGCCGAGGAGGTAAAGCCCGTCCATGACGAGAAGGGCCTTTCGCGCCGCAGCCGGCGTCTGCGCGAAGGCAGGCATGGCGAACAGCGTCTCGCTGGTCACCGCGGCCCCGGAGCCGGAGCGCATGGTCAGGATCACGTCGGGAGCGGCCGCGATGATCGCCTCGTCGCTCATCGGCTTGAAGCCCGCTATCGCCTCTCCGGCATTGACGCCGCCAGCCAGCGCGATGATCGCGGCGGCGGAGCTGTCGCGCCCGCCGACCATGATGCGGCCATTGGCGAGCGAAAGCAGGAACAGGACGCGCCGAGGCCTGGGCAGCGAGGCCCGCAAAGCGTCGAGCTCCGCGAAGCGCCGCTTGGCCTGCGCCGCCAGCAGCCGCGCCGGCTCGACCGCGCTGAGCAGCGCCCCCACCGCCTCGATCTTGGCGACGACGCCCTCGGCGCTGGGATCGTCCGGCACCACCGCCAGCCGCACCCCCGCCTCGTTCAGCAGCGACAGCGCGCCGGAAGGGCCCGCGCCGGGAATGGCCAGGACCAGGGACGGTTTCAGCGACAGCACGCCCTCCGCGGACAAGGCGCGGACATAGCCGATATTGGGCTTGGTCTTCAGCGCCTCGGGCGGGAACAGGCTGGTCGAATCCCCGCCGACCAGCCGCTCCTGCAGACCAAGCGCATAAATGATCTCGGTGATGGCGCCGCCCGCGGCGACCAGACGCTCCGGCGTTTGCGCGCGAAGCGCGCCGGGCCTCGCAAGCCCCTGCGCAGCGAGGGCGGTCAGCGCCAGGGCCATGCCGATTTCGCGGCGGCTGGGCCGTCGCGGTGTCTTCGGGCTCTCCAGAAATCGCATCGGCATGTCAATTCGCTCGAACGTCGTCATCGCCAAGACATAAGTCATTGGAAGCGGAATGTCATGCAGATTCCGGATTTTTTGACGCCTTCAAAAGAGAACTACTTTGTTTATATTTATTACAAGTTAGATATTGAAATATGATCTTGACGTGATCTTGTCATATTCATATCAGCGTCGCCGACGCCTTATCGAGGCGCGTCACAGCCAGCCACGCGCCTGGAGCGCTCAGCCAGCCAGTCCTTCGTTCAGGCCCGGGGCTCCGCTCATGATCAGACATGCCGCATTCTTGCGCGCTTCCACTTCGCTCTTCGCCCTGACGGTGATCGCCGCCCTGTCCGATGCGTCCGCCCAATCGCAGCCGGAAAGCGCTGTTCCCACGGCCAATCTGCCGATTCTGGCCCGCCAGGGACAGGTTTCGCTGGACGAGATCGTGGTCACGCCGAGCCGGCAGGAAGAGCGGGCGATCGACGCGCTCGCCGCGGTCTCCCTCGTCAGCCGCAGCGATCTGCGGATCTGGGCGCCGCAGCGCATCGGCACGGTCGTCAACTCGATTCCGGGCGTGGCGACGCAGGAGAACCCCAACGACCCGGCCACTTCCATCAATATCCGCGGCCTGCAGGATTTCGGCCGGGTCGCGGTCACCATCGACGGCGCCCGCCAGAATTTCCAGCGCTCCGGCCACAACGCCAACGGCGCCTTCTTTCTCGATCCCGCCTTCATCCGCACGATCGATGTGACGCGAGGCCCGGTCGCCAATCTCTACGGCTCCGGCGCCATCGGCGGCGTCGTTTCGTTCGAAACCATCGACCCCAAGGACATCCTGCGCCCCGGCGAAAGGGCGGCGGCCGAAATCGGCGCCACCGGCGTCTTCAGCCGCCAATCCGGCTGGTATGGCAATGTCATCGGCGCGGCGCGCCCGACCGATTGGGCTGCCGGGCTGCTCGGCCTCTCCTTCCGCTCGCTCAACGGCTATCGCGATGGCGATGGCGCCCGCATCCGCGACAGCGGCCAGGATGTGAAGTCGGCCCTCGGCAAGCTCGTGCTGACGCCGGGCGACGGGCATGAGCTGAAGCTGGGCGGGCAGTATCAGCGCTACGATTTCAGCAACGGCTTGGGAACCAGCGGCTCGCCCCGCCGCGACAATGAGGTGGCAACGCAGAACTACACCGGCCAATACAGTTTCTCACGGCCGGACCTGCCCTGGCTCAATCTCAAGGTCAGCGCCTATTCGACGGCGACGGACACCGACCAGACGCAGCTCTCTGGACGCGGCGCCGCTTTGGGCGCCAAGCGCTTCTTCAAGATCGAGACGCAAGGCGTCGACGTTCAAAACACCATGAAGTTCGATCTCGGCGCCGCCGCTTTGAACCTCTCCTACGGCGCCGACTGGTTCCAGGACAGGGTGAGGACGGGCGATCCCGTCGGCAATGGCGACGAGACGACGCCCTCGGGCAAGCGCAGCGTTTATGGCGGCTTCGCCCAGGCCCATGTCAAATACGGCATCGTCGATCTGATCGGGGCGCTGCGCTATGACAGCTATGAGCTGAGCGGCGGCAGAACCTCGTCCGACGGGCAGCGCGCCTCGCCGAAGCTGACGCTTGGCGTGACGCCGCTGCAGGGCCTGCAGCTCTACGGAACCTATGCCGAGGGCTATCGCGCGCCCTCCATCACCGAGACCCTGGTCGACGGGCTGCACCCGGCCCCGGCGAGCTTCGCCTTCCGCCCCAATCCGAACCTCAAGCCCGAGATCGGCAAGACGCTGGAAGCCGGCCTCAACCTGAAATACGATGACATCCTGCAGGCGGGCGACCGCTTCCGCGGCAAGCTCGCGATCTTCCGCAACGACGTCACCAATTATATCGACGGCGTCTTCGTCAATCCCGGCCAGCGCTGCGGCGCCCCCGCAGGCTCCTGCGCCGACGCCTTCTTCACCTATGAAAACGTCGCCAAGGCGCGGCTGACGGGCGTCGAGGCGGAACTCGCCTATGACGCCAGGATCTGGTTCGCCAGCATCAGCGGCTCGAGCGTGCGCGGCGACAACCGCACCGCGCTGCAGCCGCTGCAGTCGATCTATCCGGACAAGCTGATCCTCGGCGCCGGCTTGCGTTTCCTCGAGGAGAGGCTGACGGTGGGCGGTCGCCTGACCCTGGTCGACGAGCAGAAGCGCCTGCCGCCATCGGCTCTGACGATGGCCAGCAAAGCCTATGCGCTGGTCGATCTCTACGCCGATTACAAGATCACGCCCGATGCGCGCGCCTTCGTCACGCTCGAAAACGTCGCCGATGTCCGCTACAAGCGCTATCGCGACGGTGATTACAGCCCCGGCTTCGTCGGCAAGATCGGCTTCTCCACCCGGTTCGGCACATGAGCGAAAAGCCCCAGCCAGATCGTCCTTCGGCCGGCGAATGCGTGGCCCCGGTCCTGCCGATGCGAGATGCCGAGACCACGGCCGCCTTCTACGCGCGGCTCGGTTTCCATGAGTCGCGGCGATATGGCGAGCCGGTCCGCTATCTCGTAGTCAGGCGGGGCTGGATGGAGTTGCATTTCTTCAGCCATCCCACCTGCGATCCCGCCACATCCATCGCCGGCGCATTCATCCGCGTGTCGGATGTCGATCGCTTTACGGCGGGCTTCGAGAGCGTGGCTGGCGCCGCCAGCGGGAGCGTGGCTGGCGCCGCCAGCGGGAGCGTGGCTGGCGCCGCCAGCGGGAGCGTGCCTCGCTATCTCGCGCCTGACGACAAACCATGGTGCATGCGGCAGGCCGCACTGGTCGACCCCGATGGGAACCTGATCCAGTTCGGCACGCTCTTGCCGCAGAACCAAGCCAGCCACCAGCCAGCCAGATGAAGGAGAGCCCATGTTCATCGCCATGAACCGCTTCAAGGTCGTCAAGGGAGAGGAAGCCGCTTTCGAGGCGATCTGGGCCTCGCGCAAGACCAGGCTCGACGAGCGCGAGGGTTACATCGCCTTCCACCTCTTGAGAGGGCCAGAGAAGCAGGATCACACCCTGTATTCCTCGCATACGAGCTGGACCAGCAAGGAAGCCTTCACCGCCTGGACCAAATCCGAGCAGTTCCGCGATTCCCATCGCAATGCCGGCCAGCCGCGGGACAAGCCGCTCTATCTCGGCCATCCCGAATTCGAGGGCTTCGAGGCCGTGCTGAGCGAAAGCAGCGCCCGCCCGCTTCGTGCGGCGGAGTGAGGGGAGGCGACATGCCGATCTCGCAGGCGAGCGCGCCGGCCGGCCAGGAACCGCCGGCGCCGCTGGCGGTGGCGCCGCAGGCTCTAGCCCGCATCCAGGCGATGCTGGCGCAAAAGCCCGACGGCGTCATCGAGGCGATCGCCCGCGAGGTCGGCGTGCCGACCCTTGCCGTGCTCGAGGCCACGCCCGCCACGGAGCGCACCGCGATGCCGCCTGCACGCTTCGAGGCGCTCTGGCATGAGCTGGCCGGATGGGGGGAGGTGCTGTTCATCGTCCACACGCCCGACATC
>JBKBRD010000259.1:0-4898 GCA_046292405.1 Allobosea sp.
GTCAACGCCCATGATCATGCCCGCCCGAGCATGACTTCCTTCGGCGCAGCAAATTTGCCGCTCGAAACCTGGATATTGCGCTCGGCGTTTGGAACTCCCCCCGATCCCTATCTTGCCGCGGCCGTCGCGTTAGGGAGGACGGCGCGGGCGGGTTGCGGCAGCATGATGGTGCATTACACCCGTCCCAGTGGGATTATGCCGATGCTAGAGGAAGCCCGCGAGATCGCACGGGCCGCCGGCGATGTTGGCATCAGGCTCGCCTTTGCGTTGGCCGTGCGCGACCAGAATCCGCTGGTCTACGGAGAGAGTGCGACGCTGCTCGACAGCTTGCCGGTCGAAGCGCGTCAGCCGGTTGAGGAGTTGTTCATCCGCAGCACGCCGCCGCCTTCGGCCTATCTCGATCTGGTCGAACAGATCGTCGATGCAATCGCAGGACCTTTGGTTGACGTCCAGTTTGGGCCAGCCGGGGTCCAATGGTGTTCACAACCCTTGCTGGAAGCGATTGCGGAGCGTTCCGCTGGGACCGGGCGGCGCATCCACATGCATCTTCTGGAGACAATCTACCAACGCCAGTGGGCGGATAAAACCTTTCCGGGCGGAATCGTCCGCTATCTAAAAGAAATCGGTTTGCTTTCAGAACGTTTGACGCTGGCTCATTGCGTGCATGCAAGGCCCGATGAGCTGGCACTCATCGCCGAGTCCGGAGCGACGATCGTCACCAATTTTAGCTCTAATCTGCACCTTCATTCTGGCTTCGGCCCGATCGCTCAGGCGCATGCTATGGGATGCAAGATTGCTGTCGGCGTCGACGGAGTTGCGCTGGACGAAGATGACGACGCGCTGCGAGAAATGCGACTCGTGCAGATGGCGCACGACGGGACCGGTTTCCAGCGCAATTGGAGCCGTTCGGAGTTTCTGGCGTTCGCTGTGGGCAATGGGCGTCAGGCAACCGGCGCTCCGGGACCGGGAACGTTGATAGCGGGCGCAGCCGCTGATTTTACCGTCATCGATATCGACTATCTCGACCGTGATGCGATCATGCCGGTCGACCCGCTCGATTTGCTGTTCGCTCGCGGCAACACAGCCTGCGTGCGAGATGTGGTCGTTGCGGGACGGCAAATCGTAGCAGACGGTAAGCCGACGGGCATCGCACTTGAAGCACTCGAAGCCGATCTGCGGGTGCTTTATCGCCAGAATGTGCCGCGCTACCGAACACTGCAGGCTGCCTGGCCTGCGCTCTCGGCTGGTGCCGAGAATTGGTTTCAATCATTCGGTTGCAGTTAGAGCGCGATTATTGGCGGCGCTCTCGATCCAAATTTTAGCAGGTTGCTTGCACCAGTCCGACGGCCCCTGGTCAGGCCAGAGAAGCTGCTGAATGCCAGCGGCAGCGCGAGGCTTAGAGGGGCTCTCAAAGCTCACGAAGCGAGCGCCGGTCCAAGTTCGATCGAGCGCACTGGCAGAGAGGCGATCAAGCCGCACAATGAATGTGGCGCGGTCGTGCCGATCCGGTTTGGGACGAGACCTTTAGCGTGAAACTACAGCATAAGCCTTTGAAATATAATGAGAATTTGGCCGCGGCTACGGGGCAATGCCAGCTTCGGAGGGCAACGCTCTATCCAGCTGAGCCACGGGCGCAAACCGTGGAGTGTGGATAGCCGATCGCAGCGCGCTCGGCAATGCGGGATTTGCGACCGAGCGAGGGCGGGCAGGCAAAGCTCGCGCGCTCATGCCGGGTCGGGGCGCGCCGCTGCGGTCCGCGCGCGGGCGGCCGCGAAACTGCGCCGGCTATGACATGGCTTGCCAAGCATCTCCGATATGGCGCAGCATCGCGGCGCGGGGGCGCGACGTCGACGATGGATAAAGACCAGAAACGGCTGTCTGCGCTGCGCCGGCTTCTCACCGAAGCGCATGGCAAACTCGGCTTGAAGCTTGGCTTCCAGCTCTGGGACGGTAGCAGCGTTCCAGCCGATTGGCCGAGAGACGGCCTGGCCATCGCCATCCGCGATCCGGGCGCCATCGCCGCGCTGCTGCGCAGGCCGAAGCTCGACACCGTGCTGAACCTGCATATCGGTGACCGCATCGCGCTGCTCAACGGCTCGATCTTCGATCTTGCGACGGCGCGCCCGGAGGGAAAGATCGGCCGGCTCGCGCGGACCCTCTCCAAGGGCGCCGCCTTCGAGGTCGTGCGCCGCTTCATCTTTGCGCCAGGGAGCGTCGCCAGCCCGATCGATCACCGTTCGGGGGACAGGATCGCCCGCGACGGGGCGCCCGCGACCAACAAGGCCAATGTCGCCTATCACTACGATGTTTCGAACGGATTCTATCGTTTGTTCCTCGACGCGGAGATGGTCTACACCTGCGGCTACTTCACCGAGGATCACGGCGATATCGACCGCGCTCAGCGCGACAAGCTCGACATGATCTGTCGGAAACTGCGGCTGCGGCCGGGCGACCGCTTTCTCGACATCGGCTGCGGCTGGGGCGCGCTCGTCTGCCATGCCGCCCGGCATTACGGCGTCGAAGCCCATGGCGTGACGCTGGCGGAGGAGCAGCTCAAGCTCGCGCAGGACAAGGTCGATCGGCTTGGACTGGGCGACCGCGTCACCCTGCATCTGCGCGACTACAGCCAGATGGAAGGGGCGTTCGACAAGATTTCGTCGATCGGCATGTTCGAGCAGGTCGGCATCCGCAATCATCCGGATTATTTTCGCACGGTGAACCGTCTGCTGCGTCCGCGCGGCCTTTATCTCCATCACAGCATCTCCCGCCGCGCCAAGAAGAGCGACCGCGCCTTCAACCGGATGCCGGCCGAGTATCGGGCGCTGGTCCGCTATATTTTTCCGGGCGGCGAGCTCGATCATCTCGGCATGTCCATCGCCAATCTCGAGCGCCATGGCTTCGAGATCCATGATGTCGAGGGCTGGCGGGAGCATTACCAGCGCACCACGCGGCTCTGGTGGGAGCGGTTGAACGCGCGCCGGGACGAAGCGGAGGCCGAGATCGGTCCCGAGCGGACCCGGATGTGGCTGCTTTACTTGGCCGGGTGTTCGTTGGCCTTCGAGCGCGGCGGAGCGCTGGTCAATCAGACCCTGGTTTCGAAGCGGCGCAAGGGCGCCTCCGGCCTGCCGCTGACGCGCGCCGATCTGTATCGCCACGATCAAGCCTGACCCGGCAGGCCGTCAGGATCGGACCGCGTGCTGCCGACCGCACATCCCGGTGGCGCCGGCGTCCGGCGCGGCGGCGGGCAGGCACTGAAAGAGTTAGCTCCTCGCGCCCAATTGACCGCACCCGCCGCGAGCGGCAGGATAAGGCTGCGTTCTGGGGGGAACCGGCAATGGACAGCAAGAAGCTCGCCGCGGAAGCCATCGGCACGTTCTGGCTGACATTCGCCGGTTGCGGCAGCGCCGTCATCGCCGCGGGCTTTCCCCAGGTCGGCATCGGCCTGCTGGGCGTGTCTCTCGCCTTCGGTCTCACCGTCGTGACGATGGCCTATGCGATCGGCCATATCTCGGGCTGTCACCTCAACCCGGCGGTCACGGTCGGCCTGGCTGCGGGCGGGCGTTTTCCGACGAGCCAGATCCTCCCCTATGTGGGGGCGCAGGTGGTCGGCGGCGTCGTCGCCGCCGGGCTGCTGTATCTGATCGCGAGCGGCGCGCCGGGCTTCGATCTGGCCAAGGGCTTCGCCGCCAACGGCTATGGCGAGCATTCTCCGGGGCGCTACAATCTGGTTTCGGCGTTTCTCATCGAAGTCGTGATGACCATGATGTTCCTGTTCATCATCATGGGAGCGACCCATGGCAAGGCGCCGGCCGGCTTCGCGCCGCTGGCGATCGGGCTTGGCCTGTGCCTGATCCATCTGGTCAGCATTCCCGTCACCAACACCTCGGTGAATCCGGCGCGCAGCACGGCTCCGGCCCTGTTCGTCGGCGGCTGGGCGATGGCGCAGCTCTGGTTGTTCTGGGTCGCGCCGCTCATCGGCGGCGCGCTCGGCGGGCTCGTCTATCGCTGGCTGAGCGAGGATCCGCGCGGGCAGGTGGTGGGCACGGCTCCGGCGGAGTGACGCTCCCCGTCCGGAGGCGCCTGGCAAAAGCGCCGGCGCAATCACTCTCCATCCGGCGTCATCGCCATGACGCGGTCGAAGATGCGAGAACCGGAATAGAGACAGCGCAAAGCCTTGCGGCCTTCGGCCGCCTTGTCGACGGTTCCGTCGATGCTGTAGCCGCTCGCTGTCTTGCGGATGTGCCGGGAGAGCCTGATCTGGCTCGGGCGCACGCCATACATGGGTGCGGCCTCAGCGATGCAGCGATCGCGCATCATCTGGTCCGATAGCCCCGCGCTCACGCCGCCGGGCTGACCGGTGATCTCGAGGGACAGGGCGAACCGGCAGGTCTCGTTTCGTCGAGCGGCATTGCGCATCAGAGCAATCTGGATGCGGTAGAGTCCGTTTTTCTCCAGCGTCTTGCCGAACTCGTTGCCGCCGACGCTGCCGATATGGGCTGCGGCATCGGCTCCGGGCTCGAAGAGGTTGAAGGCGCAAGAGCGGTTGGACGGCTTGAACAGGATCTGCATCGCCTGGCCGGCCCGCGCATCCACACGGTAGTCGATCCCGCGACCGCCGCTGATCCTGTCCTTCAGCGTCGTCGCGGTGCTGCCGGGCGGAAACTGGACCGTGACGACGCGGTCCTGCGCCGAAGCGAAAGCCGCCGAGGCGATCAGCAGGACCAGCGACAGGGGAAGTCCGGTTCGGGCGCGCACCGCACATCTCGCTATGGGTTGCGACGAGCCTGCGTCGGAACTGAGGTCCGACAGGACGCGGTCGCAGCATGGATCGTCGACATGCAAGGATGGTGGCAGTGCTTGCGGAGCCGATCAAGCTTCAAAGCCTATCGTTTATTCAG
>JBKBRD010000260.1:0-4857 GCA_046292405.1 Allobosea sp.
GCCGCCACAGGCCTGCTCACAACGTCTGAAGCCCGATATCGTTTCCAGTCGCACTGCGAAAGCCGGCGAGGGTTGAATCACCCGCGCGCCGCGAACACATCAGCGTGACGGGCGTTCATCCCGCAGCGTTTCGAACCGACAGGCATGCCGACCTTGATAGCCCGATGATCAACGCCGCCCTGATCCTGGCATCCTGCGCCCTGCTGTTCGGCTTCGCGTCCTTCGCGGCGACCTATTCCTATGGCCATTTCGCGCGGCGGGCCCGCGGCGCGCCGGCTCACGCGCTGCCGACCGAGCCGGCTGCGACCCTGCTCGACAGCGCCGCGAACACATTGACCGCAGGCCGCGAGGGCCAGAACGGCCTGGCCCTGCTCTCCGACAATCTCGACGCCTTCGCAGCCCGCGCCATCGCCGCGCGCAGCGCCGGCCGCAGCCTCGACCTGATGTATTACATCTGGAAGAACGACCTGACCGGCCGGCTGCTTGCGCATGAGGTGGTGCAGGCGGCCGACCGCGGCGTGCGGGTGCGCATCCTCCTCGACGACATCAACACGCGCGGGCTGGATGGCAGCTATCTCGCGCTCGACAGCCATCCCAACATCCAGATCCGCCTGTTCAATCCCAGCCGCGCCCGCGAGGATGGGCTAAAGCGCGGGGCGGAGATGGTGCTGCGCGCATTCTCGGTGACCCGGCGCATGCACAACAAGGCGTGGATCGCCGATGGGCGCTGCGCCATCATCGGCGGCCGCAATATCGGCGACGAGTATTTCGCAGCGGCGCGCGCCTCGAATTTTCGGGATCTCGACCTGCTGCTGCTCGGGCCGGGCGTGCAGCAGACCGAAACCATCTTCGACGCCTATTGGAACAGCGATTTCGTCATCCCGATCGGCGCGCTGGCGCGCTGGCGCCGGCCGCGGATCAAGCGTTTCCGGCGCAATCTCGCGCGCATCGCCAACGGCCGGCAGGCCGAGCCCTATATCGCCAAGCTGCGCGAGCACGTGTCGCTGTCCGAGCTGATCGACCTGTCGGACCGGCTGCACTGGGCCGAGACGGTCGAGATCCTGTCCGACCCGCCCGAAAAGGCCGCCGGCGAGAAACAGGCGAACTGGCTGATGGCCCGCCTGCTGCCGCTGATCACCGAGGCCGAGCGCTGCGTCGAGATCACCACGCCCTATTTCATCCCCGGCGACGAAGGGGTGCGGCGTCTGGTCGAGCTGGTGGAGCGGGATGTCGAGGTCGCCGTGCTGACCAATTCTCTGGCGGCGACCGATGTCGCGGCCGCCCATGGCGCCTATGCGCAATACCGGGCGGCCCTGATCGCGGGCGGGGTGCGGCTTTACGAATTGCAGCCCTATGCGCGAAAGCACGAGATCTCGGCCTTCGGCTCCAGCGGCGCGAGCCTGCACACCAAAGCCTTCACCGTGGACGGGAAACGCGGCTTCATCGGCTCGCTCAATTTCGATCCGCGCTCGGCCTCGGTGAACACGGAAATGGGCGTGTTGTTCGAACAGCCGGAACTGATCGCCAGGATGCGCGAGCTGTTCAGGCTCGATACCGATCCGCGCGCCAGCTACGGCGTGTCGCTGCAACCGGGCGGCGGGCTGAGCTGGCGCGGCCTGCGGAACGGGCGGACGCAGATCTACGACAACGATCCAGGCGCCAGCCTGGCGCGCCGCACGCTCGCCTTCCTCATCGGGCTGATGCCGATCCAGTCACAGCTGTGACCGGCTGTCCACGCTCAGCCGCGGCGGCGATCCGCGAAGAAGCCGGCATTCGGGCAGAACTCCGGCGCGCTTTCCGCCTGCTGCGTCTGTTCCAGCCATTGCCCGCATTGCTGCGCTGACGGGCAGAACAGGCAGCGCCGGCTCGCTGCGGCAAGCGCTCGCGCCGGCACGCCGGCCTCCTCCGGCGCAAAACCGATCCGCTCCATCATCGCGCCCATCAACTGCGCCTGGCGCGCGAAGCGCCGTCTGATCCAACCCCGCATGGCCCGCTCCGTCGTGTGAGCGGGCATGATGCCGGTTTGCGCGCGCCGCCGCTTTGCGCCAGCGCAAATCTGCTGGCGTCCGCCCGCTCGCAGCGGCGCATCCGCGCCGGTATCGACCGCTCGGTGGTTTTGGATATAGGGTTGCCGCCATCTCTCGCGTGCGCCACGTCCCTGTCAGCTGCCGACCATCCCGAACGGCCGCCGCGCCAGACGAATGTGAGCCGATGTCAATGGAATCCAGCATGATACATGGCCCATATTCGCTGGCCGGAGGCTAGGGTGCCCCCTCCTGACCAGGACATCTCCGGCGCTGCCGACGTCGTGGCCGCAGATCTGCTGCTCGACGCGGTGACCGACGTCGCGCTCGTCATTCTCGACAGCGCGGGCCGCATCGTGAACTGGCATGCCGGGTCCGATCATATCGGCGGCTGGCGCAAGGAAGCGGTCGTCGGCTTGCCCGTCTCGATCTTCTATCCGCCGGAGGATATCGCCGCCTCGCGGCCGGAAGAGGATCTCGCAGCGGCGCGCGAGCAGGGCCGCTGCAGACGCCAGGCCGAGCGGCTGCGCAGCGACGGCGCCCGCTTCCCGGCAATCGTCACCATCACGCCGCTGCGCCATCCCGGCGGCGAACTGCGCGGCTACGCCAAGGTGATCCGCGATATCGGCGAGCGCCTGGCGGCCGAGGGCGCGCTTCGCGCACGCGAGGCGCATCTGACCTCGATCCTCGAGACCGTGCCCGACGCGATGATCGTCATCGACGAGCAGGCGACGATCCAGTCCTTCAGCAAGGCCGCAATCCGGCAGTTCGGCTACGCGCCGGAGGAGGTGGTCGGGGCCAATATCAAGATGCTGATGCCGGAGCCCTATCGCAGCCAGCATGACGGTTACATGCACCGCTACCGCGCGACCGGCGAGCGGCGCATCATCGGCATCGGCCGCGTCGTCGTCGGCCAGCGCAAGGACGGCTCGACCTTCCCCATGGAGCTGTCGGTCGGCGAGATGCATTCGGGCGGCGAGCGCTATTTCACCGGCTTCATCCGCGATCTCACCGAGCGCCAGCAGACCGAGACAAGGCTGCAGGAACTGCAATCTGAGCTGGTGCACATGTCGCGCTTCACCGCGCTGGGCGAGATGGCCTCGACCCTGGCCCATGAGATCAACCAGCCGCTCACCGCCATCACCAACTATCTGAAGGGCTGCGGCCGCATCCTGCAGCGCATGGACGGCGATCAGGTGCCGCTGCTGAGCGAGGCGGTCGGCCAGGCCGCCGACCAGGCGCTGCGGGCGGGCGACGTCATCCGCCATCTCCGCGAATTCGTGGCGCGCGGCGAGAGCGAGCGCCAGATCGAGAACCTGCCCAAGCTGATCGAGGAGGCGAGCGCGCTCGCTTTGGTCGGCGCCAAGGAAAAGGGCGTGCGCGTCATCTTCGCGCTCGATCCGGAGGCCCCGCTTGTCCTCGCCGACCGCATCCAGATCCAGCAGGTGATTTTGAACCTCATCCGCAATGCGATCGAGGCGATGCAGGATGGGCCCAGGCGCGAGCTGACGGTGGTCTCCCGCGCCATGGCGACCGAACGCCTGATCGCGGTCAGCGTCTGCGACACCGGCGCCGGCATCGCGCCCGAGGTGGTCGAGCGGCTGTTCAAACCTTTCACCACCACCAAGAAGACCGGCATGGGCGTCGGCCTGTCGATCTGCCGCACCATCGTCGAGTCGCACGGGGGCAAGATTTCGGCCCATTCGCGGACTGGGGGAGGCACCGTCTTCAGCTTCACCCTGCGCGCCGTGTCTCAAGAGGAGCTGGCCAGTGCCCAATGAAATCATCGTGCATATCGTCGACGACGATCTGGCCGTGCGGCAGTCGCTGGCTTTTCTGCTCGCCTCCGACGGCATACCCGTCCGCCTGCACGACTCCGCCCTGTCCTTCCTCGATGCGATGCCCGACGCCGCCGGGGGCTGCATCGTCACCGATGTGCGCATGCCCGGCATGGACGGCATGGAGTTCCTGCGCCGGCTCAACGCGCTCGGCTTCTCCTGGCCCGTCATCGTCATGACCGGCCACGCCGACGTGCCGCTGGCGGTGGAGGCGATGAAGGAAGGCGCCGTCGATTTCGTCGAGAAGCCGTTCGACGACGAGTTGCTGTTGGCGACGATCCGGCGGGCGCTTGCCAACCAGGCGGAGACGGTCGCGGCCAGCCGCCAGTTCGGCGAAGTCCGGGCGCGCCTGGATGGGCTGTCGGAGCGCGAGTCGCAGGTTCTGGCCGGGCTGGTCGCCGGCAAGGCCAACAAGGTCATCGCCTCCGAGCTGGGCATCAGCCCGCGCACGGTCGAGATCTACCGGGCCAACGTCATGACCAAGATGCAGGCGGGCAGCCTGTCGGAACTGGTGCGGATGAGCCTGCAGGCGGAAGTCATCGGCGGCCCGCGCATCGGCGGCTGAGACCACCAGAGTTTTTCACGGCAGAACGCTTTCGGGCGCGTCTCGAAGCGCAATCGCGCAGCCTTTGCGCGCTGTCATGGCTTCGAGCCGCCGCAAGTGGCGAGCTCCCGTCGACGAGCGCAAGGTCGACCTGACGCAGGAAATGGGCAGGCGCGCCTTCGGCAAAAAATGACGTTGCGTCATCTCGACGCTTGAGCCAGATCAAGGCTCCGCGCAATCCGCTCCAATAACTCTGCTTCGTTCCGCTTGCAGGATTTCGTCATGCCGCACCTCCCCGGACTTGTCATCGTGGTCGAAGACGATGCGGCAGTCCGGAACTCCCTCAAATTCGCCCTCGAAATGGAAGGGCTGACGGTGCGCACCTTCAAGAGCGGGCCGGACCTGCTCGCGCAGGGCGAGTTTCCGGCGGAGGGCTGCCTGGTGATCGACT
>JBKBRD010000261.1:0-4827 GCA_046292405.1 Allobosea sp.
AAACTCGGCGCGCTAGGCCGACATCATGCCGAAGAAAATTGTCAGTCTGAAAAAAGATATCCGTCCCAATGTCGGGAGGCGGCCTGTCCGCGCGTCCTAGTCCTGTCGTTCTGGGCCAGGCCGGTGACAGGTTCTGGCAAGACCGGCGCATAGGATCGCAGTCCAAAGAGGAGGATGAAGATGGCTTATGTCGATGGGTTTCTTGTGGCGGTGCCAAAGGCCAACCTCGACCGTTACCGCGAGATGGCGCAGCTCGCCGGCAGCGTCTGGATGGAGCACGGCGCCCTTTCCTATGTCGAATGCGTCGGCGAAGACGTCCCCTATGGCGAGCTGACGTCGTTTCCCCGGGCCGTTCAGGCCAAGGACGACGAGACGGTGTTCTTCTCCTGGATCACCTACGCCTCCCGCGCCGACCGCGACGCGATCAACGCCAAGGTGATGGCCGATGAGCGGCTGAAGGAGATGATGGGCTCGAACGTCTTCGACGGAAAGCGCATGATCTTCGGCGGCTTCCAGACCTTTGTCGAAATGTGAGGAGCCGATCATGACAGAGCCAGTTCGTCGCGTGCCCGAGGGCATGCACAGCGTCACCCCGCATCTGATCTGCGCCGGCGCGGCCGAGGCGATCGACTTCTACATCCGCGCCTTCGGCGCCACTGAAATCACCCGCATGCCGGGCCCCGACGGGAGGCTGATGCATGCTGCGGTCAGCATTCTCGGCTCGACCGTGATGTTGTTCGACGAGATGCCTGAATGGGGCGCGTTGGGGCCGAAGGCGCTGAAGGGCACCCCGGTGACGATCCATCTCTTCGTCGACGACGTCGACAGCTTCTTCGCCAAGGCGGTCGAGGCAGGGGGAACGGAGATCATGCCGGTCGCGGACATGTTCTGGGGCGATCGCTATGGCAAGCTGGAGGACCCTTTCGGCCATCACTGGTCGGTGGCGACGCAGCTGCGCAAGCTGACCCCGGAGGAAATCCGGGAGAACATGATGAAGATGGGCGGGCCAGCCTGCCCTGAAGCCGCGCAGTCGCCGAACGCGGCGTTGGCTGGAACCTGAGCGCCGATCTCGCGTCTTATGCCGGGGGGTCACAGACACGGGAGACGACCATGAAAACAGCTTTCATCATCGTTGCCGGCGCTCTGCTGCTGAGCGCCCCGGCCTTCGCTCAGACATCCACCACCTCAACGACGACCATCACCACCGAGCAGACCGGCAAGGTCCGCTCCTATGTGATGAAGGAGAAGCCCGCCTCGGTGAAAATCACCAAAGAGGTTTCCGTCGGCGCCGAACTGCCCAGCGACGTGCAACTGCGCACTCTGCCCGCGGAAGTCGGCGTTGCCGACTACAGCTACACTGTCGTGAACGGACAGACCGTGCTGGTCGAGCCGCGCACGCGCAAGATCGTCAAGATCATCGAGTGACTAGCCAACACGGCTGGTAGACCACTCCGCCCCGGCCGCGCAGGCGCGCCGGGGCTTTGCGTCTTGGCCGCCGGCCTAAAGCCATGCGCGCGGCGGGACAGCCGCGCCCTTTCACGTGTCCGACTGGGTCACGCCGAATTTGCGCAGCAATTGCGCGCGGTCCATGCAGGACACGTCGTAGGTGACGCTGCGGCCCTTGAAATCGCCCAGTTTCGAAAATTCTTTGGTCATCGCGGCGGTGACCTCGTCGATCTGCGCTTCGCAAATCTCGACGGAGGTGAACTCCATGCGGCTGACATGCGCCGATTTGCACGACGCCTCCCCCGAAACACAGGCCACAACCACCATCGTGAAAGCGTCCATGTCCGCACTCCCTGGTTAGAGAACGTCGCAGGCCAAAGGCTGCCGGAACATGGTTAATCGGTCGTAAACGGCGCGATCCGGCGGCGTCTGCCACAGGACGCGTTGCAAGGCCCGGGCCGCGGGAGCAAAGCGGCCGATCACGCGTTGGTGATCGACCGCCGCAAACAGCGGCCATCCCTGCCGAGCCGAGGTGCGAAACCATGAGGAGCGACGATAGGCTGCGGGAAATCCGTCCCATCGCCCCAATCCAGCTAGCCGAGGGGGTCCGGCCCGCTCCGGTCGGGCCGCGTCCGAGACTGATGTCGATGAACCCGGCCGATCTGTGCGTCGACGCCAGCTATCAGCGCGACATTTCCAGGCGGTCGCTGAAGCTGATCGAGAAGCTCGTCGCCGAGTGGGACTGGCGGCGCTACAATGTGCCCGTGGTGACGCGGGTCGGCAACGCCTGGCACATCATCGACGGGCAACACACCGCCATCGCGGCGCTGACCCATGGCGGCATCGGCGAGATCGATGTGCTCGTGGTCGAGGCCGAAGCGGGCGAGGATCGGGCGCGCGCCTTCATCGGCCACAACAAGGACCGGGTGCCGATCACCACGACGCAGCTGTTTTTCGCCGCGGCCGCAGCCGGCGACGCCGATGCGATGACGGCGCTGCAAGTCTGCGAGCGAGCCGGCGCCACCATCCTGCGCAACCCGACGCCGGGGCGGCCGTTTCGGCCGGGCGAGCTGATCGCCGTCTCGGCGCTCGTCTCCCTCATCCGCCGACGCTCGGCGATGCGGGCGCGCATCGTCATCGAGACGCTGGTGCAGGCGCAGGTGGCGCCGATCAGCGCCGAATGGATCGTGGCTGTCGACACGGTTTTGAATGAGGAGGCGTTTAGGGGCATCGACGCCGACGCCGTGCTGGCGACGCTGAAACACTATGGCGGCGCGTTGCAGGCCAAGAGCGCCGAGTTGGCGCTGACGAGAAAGCTCCGGCGATCGCGCGCGCTCGCCATCGTCCTACATGAACACGCCGGACGACCGCGCAACGGCCAAGTCGATCAGGCCAAATCAGCAGGGCGCGATGAGGTCGCCGCCTGAAGCCGAAAGAAAAAATGCGCTCCCCGCGCCATCGGCACGGGGAGCGCGGATCGTTCAGAGCTGGCCGGGGCGGCCATAGGTCATCCGATCGCGCGGATAGGGCTCGGCGGCCGGATCGAAGCCCGACCAGCCATCGCGGCGCCAGTCGTCGCGATGACGGGCGACATCGATGCTGGAGGAGGCGTCGAGCGCCGCAACGGCGCGCGGCTCGGACATCTCGTCGGTGCGCAGCGACACCAGCGACCCGCCGCGACGAACGCTCTCGGCATAGGTCTCGGCGTCTTCCCGCGACATGCCGCTCTCGGTCATGGCGCCGATCAGGCCGCCGGCGGCGCCGCCGACGATCGCGCCGGTGGCTGCGCCGACGGCTGTCGAGGCGAGCCAGCCGGCCGCGACGACCGGGCCGATGCCGGGGATCGCCATCAGGCCGAGGCCGGCGAGAAGGCCTGCGCCAGCGCCGAGCGTTCCGCCGATGGCGGCGCCGCCGGCTGCGTCATCGGCGACTTCGCTGTCGGTCCCGGGCTCGCCGTCGGCGTGGCGGTGGCCGATCAGGCTGATCTGCGAATCCGTGAAACCGGCCTCCTTGAGGCGGCGAACGGCGGCTTCGGCGTCGGCGTATCGCTCGTAGACGCGTGTGATCGTACGATCCATGGTGTCTCTCCTATCCAGTGTCTGAAATCAGTTGGTGACGGAAATATTGCCGCGATAGTCGACCGCGACGTTGCGCATGGTCCCGTCCTTGTCGGCCTTGCCGCGCCAGATTCCGTCATCGCCCTTGGCCAGCGTGCTCGGGTTGCCGTAGCCCTGGTCGCGCAGACGGGCGCGGGCCTGTTCCTCGGTGAAGCTGTTGGCGCCCGGCAGCGGGGCCTTGGTGTCGACGCCCGCGCGCGGGGCCGGCATCGGCGAGGTCGTGCTGTTCTGGGCGACAGCGGCGGTGGCCGCCAGGAAGCCGGCCAGCGTCGTTGCGATAAGTGTGGTCTTCATTTTTGACCTCCGTGGAGTGCATGTGCCCAATCAACAGGCAAGCATTCCCGCGGGTTCCGTGAAGACAGCGGCGGAGCCGGCGCCGTCAAAGCTTTGAGGGCGCCAGGCTCGCGACAGGGGGAACCGGCGGCGACGGCGCGGTGTTATCCGTGCTTCCACGCGCGCCGGCTGAAAAGGAGTCCGCAATGTCCAGAGGCGACATGCCGAGACTTCATCCGGCCGTCGATGGCGCCGTCAGCGAAATCTCGTTCCGGGAGCGACAGCTCAGGCTCTACAGCGCCGGCAGCGGATCCCCGCTGCTGCTGCTGCACAGCGTCAACGCCGCAGCCTCCGCCTATGAGGTTCGCCCGATCTTCGAGTATCTGCAGCGGGACAGGCAGGTTTTCGCACTCGATCTGCCTGGTTTCGGCGGCTCGTCGCGACGGTGGGACGATTATACGATCGCGCTCTACACCGGCGCCGTGTTCGCGGCCGCCACGCATCTGCGCGATCTCACCGGAGAACCGCGCGTCGACGTGCTCGGCCTGTCGCTGACCTGCGAGTTCATCGCCCGCGCCGCTCTGGCCCGGCCCGATCTGTTCCGGCGTCTGGTCTTCGTGACGCCGACCGGCTTCGAGAGCGGGGCGCAAAAGCGCCGCGCGGGCGGCGCGAACGGGCGGGCCGTTCCCGGACTCGAGGCGACGCTGACTTTCGGCCTATGGCGGGAGGGGCTCTACAAGGCCCTCGTCAGCCGACCCAGCATCCGCTTTTTCCTGCGCCGGACCTTCGCCTCCGACACGGTCGATCCGGGCCTGATCGACTATGCCTATGCCAGCGCCCACCAGCCCGATGCGGCTTTCGCGCCGCTGGCCTTCGCCTCCGGCAAACTCTTCGCCGGCGATGTCCGAACGCTTTACGAGGCGCTGCGCCACCCGGTCTGGCTTGCCCATGGCACGAAGGGGGCTTTCGCCGATTTCAGCCAGGCGGGGTG
>JBKBRD010000262.1:0-4817 GCA_046292405.1 Allobosea sp.
AAGTGCCCGACGACGAGGTCGAGGCGACGATCCCGCTGATCCGCAAGGTCATGGTCGACGCTCCCCATCCCGCGGTTCAGCTGCGCGTCCCGCTGCAGGTGGATGCGCGCGCCGCGGGGAACTGGGACGAGGCGCATTGACTCTGCGCAAGGCGCAAGCGGAACCTGCGTCAGCCCGCAGGATTTCGTCTCGCCCCGGCGCCTTCACACTGGGAACGAAGCGCCTGCGACGGCGTTAGCCAGATGGAGCGCCGTCGCCCCGACGGGACGGGCGGCGCCAAGGCATTCGAGAGCAGAGACAGGAAACCGCGACATGGCCAACACCTCCCCCTCCTCCATGAAGTCCCAGACCGAATCCGGCATCGAGCGCGTCAAGGACGAAGTCGCCTCGGCTGCCGACACCGCCGCCTCCAAGGTCCGCGCCACCGGCGAAGAGATCAAGCGTCACGCCGGAGACATCGAGGCGAGCCTGACCCGCGGGGCCGAGGATGTCGCGGCCGGCGTCAATGCGACCCTGCGCTCGGTCGGCGTCGACACCGACCGTCTCAACGAGGTGGCCCGCGAACAGGCAGGCGACCTGCAGCGCATGATCGTCCAGGAAATTCAGGAGCGCCCGATGCGCGCGCTGGGCCTGGCCGCCGCCATCGGTCTCTTCGTCGGCTTCCTTGCGGCGCGCTGAGCCATGTTCGGGGCGCTGGGGGCTTATGTCGCGTCGGAGGTATCCGGCGTCGTCAAGCGGAATGTCACGGTTCTGATCCTGTACGGCTTTGCCGCGCTGCTGATGGTGTGCGCGGCCGGTTACGGGCTCAGCGCCCTGCACAGTCATCTCTCGTTTTCGCTGGGAGTCGTGGCTGCGAGCCTATGGCTGGCGGGCGGCTTGTTCGTGCTGGCGCTCGTGATGGTGGGCCTTGCGGCCTATGTGAAAAACAAGCCGCGGCCCTCTCGTCCCCTGCCGATGGCGCAGACTGCGATGCTGGCGGCCCCGTTCGCCGCCCGCTTCGCCAAGTCGAAGAAGATGAGCTGGCGCGCCGCCGCGGTCGGCGGGGTCGTCGTGCTGGGCCTGGTGCTCGGCCGGCGCCTGTTCAAGGGCGACGAAGACGTCTGAGCCTCTGCCGATCCAGCCGGATCGGCAGTTCGCCGGGTTTTGCGGGCTCGCCAGAGCCGACAGCCGTCGGAACGCTGCGCTCGCGCCGGCGAGATCGGGTGCGTCTTTTTACATAGGGGTTGGCTCCGGCTTCGTCTAAAAGGACGGATGACCCCGCATGCCCGTCTCCAAGGCCGCTTTGCCCTGCCTCCCTTGCTCCAGTTCGGACCTAGGGTGCGGTCGGCGACCACCACCATCATCGCGATCGCGGTGGTGGCGGTGTCGATCGTCGTCGCCGCCTGGATCAACCGGGAGGCGCAGAAGGCCGCCAGCGAGGTCTCGCATTCCATTGAAATCCGCGAGCGCTCCGAGCGCTTTCTCGGGCATGTCCGCGACGCCGAAACCGGGCAGCGCGGTTTCCTGCTGACCCTGGACGAGGCCTATCTCGCCCCCTACCAGAATGGACGTGCGCGCGCCTATCCCGAGCTGGAGGCTCTGGAGGACCTCGTCGCCGATGACCCGCGGCAGAAAGCGCGCACGGCCGAGTTGCGCGCCGCCACCGCCGCCAAGCTGAGCGAACTCGACGCGACGATCGAACTCGCCCGCGGCGGCCGCGCCAGCCAGGCCGTCGCCGCGCTGCGCGCCGGGGCCGGCGGCTCCGCCATGACCGCGCTGCGCTCCATCACCCAGCAGATTCAGCTCGCCGAGAACCTCCGGCTCGTCGAACTCAACCGCAGCGAGGAACGCCGCCGCCTGCTGGCGAGCGTCGGCATCGTCGTCGCGCTGGCCGCGCTGGCTTTCGCAGCCTGGTTGCAGCTGCAGACGCGGCAGAGGCGCAGCCGCTTGCTGGCGGTGAACAATATCGAGCTCGAGCGCCTCGTCGGCGAGCGGACGGCGCAGCTGGAGAATGAGCGGCTGCGCATCGAGGCGCTGCTCGGGGATGTCAGCCATCGCGTCGGCAACAATCTCGCGATGGTCTCGGCGTTGCTCAGCGTCCAAAGCCGCCAGACCAGCGAGCCGGCGGTGAAGGAAGCTCTGGCCCAGGCGCAATCGCGCATCCAGGCCATCGCCGCCGGGCAGCGGCGGCTGCGGCTCAACCTCGCCACGGACGAGATCGATGCGCAGCCCTATATGGAGGATCTGCTGGCCGAGATCGGCCGCGCCACCAATGGCCGTCCGATCACGATCGAGCTCGACATGGGCGCCATCCGCCTGCCCGGCAAGGACGCCGTGTCCTATGTCGTCATCGTCAACGAGCTGGTGACCAACGCCATCAAGCACGCGTTCCCGGCCGGGCTCTCCGGCCACATCCGCGTGAGCTTCACCGAAACGACGCCCTCGCCCGGGCAGGAGGGCGGATCGCTCGTGCTGACCGTCGAGGATGATGGCGTGGGCCTGGCGACGGGCACGGAGGCGAAGGGCCTGGGCCATACCGTGGTCGCCTCGCTGCTACGCAGCATGCAGGCGACGATGGAATCGGGGCCAGCGGATCCACAGGCGGGGCGTCCCGGCTGCAGGATCGCGCTGACCTTCCCGAGAAAAATCTAGTTTGCCATTGAGCCGTCGCCGCAATCGCGGCGTGAGCGCTCAGGCGGCCTCGACCGCATGCGAGACGAAGTCGACGATGTCGCTGGTCGAGAACGGCTTGCGCAGGAAGTGGACGTCGCGCAGCGGCTTTGGCACATCCAGCGGCGCCGAGCCCGAAACGAAAGCGAAGGGTATGCCGCTTTCGAGCAGGCTGGCGGCGACGTCGAAGGTCTTGCCGCCGACGACGTCGATATCGAGCAGGGCGCAGGTCCAGCCCTTCGCCACCTCGCGGCGCGCCGCCTCCACCGAGGAAACGATCTGGAAAACGGCGTCGTCGCCCAGCTCTTCGGCGACGGCGGACTCGATGTCCATCGCAATAAAGGGGTCGTCTTCGACGATCAGGACACGGATATCAGACATCAATCCGTCCTCTTCTGACAAAATCCGGCAATTGAACTCGGATGGACAACGTCAGCTTTACCTCGAAGTTCCTGCCCAAAGCGCTTCAACCAGTCAGATCGTCGCGCATTCGATTCAAATTGAGGCCTTATCGTTAGCAATTGGTAACCAGAGCGCTCATCTGCGCGAAGCGTTTCTCAGCTTCAGCTCGACGCTGGTCACGCCCACCGCGGCATTGACGCCGCGCGAGCCCTGCAGCGGGAGAGCCAGCAGGCGCACCTCGCCGTCGGGGCCGCCTATGAGCGGGTTTCCGGCCTGGGGGCTGCCGGCCGGGACCCCGTACTGACCCTCGAGCGCCCCCAGCGGGGCCCGCGCATAGGGTCCGTAGACCCGCCAGCTCATGCTCGCCGCCTTGATCGTCCCCAGGTCGATAGCGAAGCTCCTGACGACGGCGCTGTAGCGCTGCATCGGCCCGCGCCTTGGGATGTAGCGGCAATTCATCGGGCGCTGGGCCGTCACCACCGGCCCGAGCGACGCGCCAATGTTGCAGTTCAGGCGGCCGGACGGCGCGCCTCCCGTTTGCGCCTGCGCCGACGGGGAGACGCTGGCTGCGCCGACTAGCGCAAGGGTGATGATGGCGATGCGCGAGCAACTCAGCATGGCGTCGACTCCTGACGTAAACGCGGCCTGCAAATGCCGCAAACTGCCCATAATCCCTGCCTAGACAGGAACAGATTAGCGATCGTTGCGTTCGTCTTCCAGCATCACATGGATACGCACATGCAGGTAGCGCACCTCTTTCTGACGATGGGGCCGAACTCGATCAGGCTCGGCGGCGCGGAGGCCCCGGCCCAGCCGCCCTTTATCGAGCTCGAGAGGCTGATCGCGAGCGGTCACCCGACGGCGGAGGCTCTTGCGATCCTGGCGGAGCGGCGCGGATGTGACGGCGAGCTCAACGGCGTGCGGGCGGCTGCGGCGACTGTGACAGACGGCGTGCGGCTCATCCCGCACCGGACCGCAGCCCAGCGGCCAATCACGGCGCGCGAGTTCTAATTCCTGAGAGGCGTGGCGTTCGCCCGCTGCAAACGACCATTCCCGCCGATAGCGGAGGGAGTTGACCAGCTGATCTTGATTTCGCCGCAACCCGATTGCGCCGAGGGCGCGCCTGTTGCGCGCCGCCCGCCTGTCTGGGCTTGCCGCCATGGTCCGGCTTAAGCCGCCTTGCGACCTGCGCGCCGGTCGAAGAACAGCGCCTGGCTGATCGCGGCCTTGACCGCCTCGGGCTGGAACGGCTTGGTGATCAGGAAGGCCGGCTCGGGACGGTCGCCGGTCAGCAGCCGCTCCGGATAGGCCGTGATGAAGATGACCGGCACGTCGATCGAGGACAGGATCTCGTTGACGGCGTCGAGACCGGAGCTGCCGTCGGCGAGCTGGATATCGGCGAGCACCAGGCCCGGCCGCTTGGCAGCCACCAGCGCCACCGCTTCGCGATGCGTCCGGGCGATGCCGGTCACGGTGTGGCCGAGTTCCTGCACCATCGTCTCGATATCGAGCGCGATGATGGGCTCGTCCTCGTTGATCAGCACGTCGGTGGCGACCTGTTCGGCGATCTCCTGGCCCGCCGCCTTGATCAACGCCGCCGCTTCGGCGGTGTTGACGTTCATGATCGCAGCCACCTCGTCGATCGAGAAGCCTTCGACGGTGCGCAGCAGGAAGGCCTGGCGCGGACGCGGCGTCAAAGCCTCGAGATTGCGCTCGGCCGAGCTGCGCGACAGGTCCGGATTGGGGCCGCTGGTCGTGTTGAGGCT
>JBKBRD010000263.1:0-4814 GCA_046292405.1 Allobosea sp.
GAGGGGGCGATCGGCGTCTCTCCGGCGATGTCGATGCGGGTGTGGCCGCCGCCATGGCCGATCTGGATCGCGGCTTTCGCGCCGGCGCGGTGGATGGCCTCCACCAGCCGGGTCAGGCCGGGCAGAAACCGGTCGTCGCTCAGTCCAAGCTCGAAATTGCGGTGCTTCCCGGCAGGTTCGGGCGCGGCCATCTCGACGGTGATCAACCCGACCCCGCCACGGGCGCGGGCGACGTAATAGGCGATGCCGGCCTCGGTGACGAAACCGTCCGCATCGGCCTTGCGCGTCGTCATCGGCGCCATGATGACGCGGTTCTTCAGCGTCAGCGGGCCGATGCGCCCTTCGCTGAACAGTCGCCGCCCCGGCTCGCTCATCGCAGCCGTCAGGCCGCCAGCCTGTGCGCGCCTTCGCGCCCGATGCCGGCCTTGTCCAGCGCCTGCCCGATGCGTGCGATCTCGGCCTCGGAGATCTTCACCAGCGGCGGCCGCACCACGGATTTGTCGATCCGTCCGAGCAGCACGAGCGCCTCCTTCATGCGATTGTGCATGTCGAGGAAGGGCGGCGCGTAGAAGACCTGCGAGAGATGATAGATCCGGTCATTGACCGCCTGGGCGGCCTTGAGATCGCCCGCCTGCACGGCGCGGAACAGCGCCACCTGCAGATCTGCAATGACGCTGCCCGAGCCCGAGAGCAGCCCGTTGCAGCCCAGCGTCAGCGAAGCCATCAGCCAGGAGGAGTGCGTGGTCAGCACGTTCACCGGGCGCGGCAGCGACTGGAAGGTGCGGATGTGCTTCTCATGCAGCATCGCATCGTTGGACCAGTCCTTGATCGCGACGATGCTCGGCGCCGCCTCGAACAGCTTCAGCAGCGTCTCGAAGGCGTAACCGAGATGGCTCGCCATCGGATACTGGAAGGCGATGATCGGCAGATCGGTGGCGTCGGCGATGTGGCGATAATGGGTCAGCGCCATTTCGGGGTGGAGATGCCCGCCCATCGCCATGCTGTTGGGCGGAAACACCAGCAAGGCCGAGGCCCCTTCCCTGGCGGCCATGGCGGCGAGCCTGGCGGCCTCGATCGAGCCGTCGGCGTAGATGCCGTTGATCAGCGGAACCCTGTCGCCCACCTCCGCCAGCGAAGCCGCGAGGATCTGCTGCTGCTCGTCGAAGGAACAGGCATGCACCTCGGAAGCATGCCCGTTGACGGTGACGGCGGAGACCCCGTCGACCAGCGCGCAATCGCGCAGGTGCTTACGGGTCTGGCGCTCGTCGATGCTCATATCCTCGTTGAGGACGAGCAGCGTCGCGGGGATGACGCCGGCGGGGCGAAAATCCTTGAAGCGTGGCATGGGCCTCTCCTCCATTGCGGGCGCTTGCGCGCCGTCAGTCGTTCCAAAGTCCGCCGGTGACGCTGATCGTCTCGCCGGTGATGTAGTCGGCCTGCTGCGACACCAAGAACAGCACCGCCTTGGCGATGTCCTCCGGCAATCCGGGCCGTCGCAGCGGAATGGTCTGCGCCCGATCCTGCGCCGAGGGAAGCCCCTGAGCCGCGCGCTCGACCTCCGATTCGTCGCGCATCTGCGTGTCGACGATCAGGCCCGGCGCGATGGCGTTGACGCGCACGCCGAACTCCCCGACCTCCGCCGCAAAGGACTGCGTCAGCGCCACCACCGCGAATTTCGAAGCGCAATAGGCGCCGTAGGCCGCGACGCCGGACTTGCCCATCCAGGAGGCCATGTTGACGATCGCACCCTGCCGGCGCGCGATCATCTGCGGGGCGACCTTGCGGGTGACATGGAAGAGCCCGTCGACATTGACGCCGAAGGTGGCGTTCCAGTCGGCGTCGTTGGTCTCCAGCAATTTGCCGACGCGGCAGATGCCGGCATTGTTGACGAGAATATCGACATCGCCCAACCCGGACATCAGCGCCCCGATGCCGGCATCGACATCCGCCCGCGAGGAGACGTCCCCCGTCGCGACGAAGACCGTGCCGCCGGCCGCGCGCAGGGTTGAAGCCGCCGCTTCCGCCGCGGTTGCGTCCCTGTCGAAAATGCCGACTGCGCAGCCCTCGGCGACCAGCCTGGCGGCAATCGCCTTGCCTATCCCGTGGGCGGCGCCCGTAACGATCGCCCTGCGTCCTTCAAGCCCGTACATGCTCGTCCCTGTTCGTTCGGTTGCGGCTCAGGCGCGACGATGGTCTCAGCGCGCGGTCCAGCCGCCATCGGCGGTCAGTGTCGAGCCAGTGCAGAAGGAGGAATCGTCGCTCGCCAGGAACAGCATCGCCCTGGCGATCTCGACAGGCTGGCCGAGCCGCTCCATCGCCTGGCGCTGCTCCAGCCCGCGCCGCAGTTCGGCGGCGTTCGGGGCCTTGAGAATCTCGGTGAAATAGGGCGATTCGATCGTGCCCGGCGCGACGCAGTTGATCCTGATCTTCGCCGCGACATGGTCGATCGCCATCGCCCGCGTCAACGCCGCGACCGCGCCCTTGGAGGCGACATAGGCGGCGCGGTCGGTGATGCCAATATTGGCCACGGCCGAGGCGGTGTTGACGATGACGCCGCCGCCCTGGCGCTCCATCACCGGAATCGCGTGTTTGCAGCCGAAGAAGACGCCCTTGACGTTGACCGCCATCAGCGCGTCCCAATCCTGCTCCGAGGTGGTGACGACGGTCCCCGCGAAGCCATAGCCGGCATTGTTGACGAGGATGTCGAGGCGCCCGTGCCGGGCGACGACGGCATCGACCATGGCCTTGACCTGCGCCTCCTTGGCGACGTCGACCTGGTGCGGGGCCGCCTTGCCGCCCTGCCCCGCGATCTCGGCCGCGACGCGTTCTGCGGCGGCCATGTCGCGGTCCGCGACAACGACGAGCGCGCCCTCCGTCGCGAAAAGCTTCGCGGCCTCGTGGCCGATGCCGGAGCCCGCGCCGGTGATGATGGCGATCTTGCCTGCCAGTTTCATAGTGTCGTCTCCAAGGGCCCGGATGCGCGGGCGCCGCCGCTGATGCGATCATCGCCGGTCGGCGCGGCGCCGGAAGCCGGCGCGAACGCATGCAGCCACTGCGCCGGGCGCGCCCGCCGCCATCTCGCCAGCTCAGTTGCCATACATCACCTTGGGCATCCAGGTGGCGAGCCAGGGCATCGCCAGCAGCAGGAAGAGAACGACCAGCTGGCAGCAGATGAAGGGGATCACGCCCCAATACATGTCCTTGAGCCTAATGCTCGGCGGGGCGATGGCGCGCAGATAGAAGATCGACGGCGCCATGGGCGGCGTCAGATAGGCCGTCTGCAGCATCACCAGCAGCACCACCGAGAACCAGAGCGGGTCGATGCCGAAGCTCTTCACCAGCGGGATCGCGATCGGCACGATGATCGAGATGGAGTCGATCAGGAAACCCAGAATGAAGGCCACGAACAGGATGATCGCCACCACCGACCAGGGCGACAGGCCGAAGGCGTCGAGCACGCCCTTGGTCGCCTGCATGCCGCCGGAAGCGAAGAAGACGCCGGAAAACATGCCGCCCGCGAGAATGATCGCCAGGATCATCGCGGTTAGCGACACCGTCTGCAGCGTCGCCTGGTACAGCAGCTTCCACGACATCCGCCGGTAGAGGATGGCGAGGATCAAGACGCCGAGAGAGCCGCAGGCGGCGGCTTCCGTCGGGGTGGCGAGCCCGAGAAACAGCGTCCCCAGCACGGTGAAGATGAGGAATCCCGGCGGGATCAGCGCCACCAGCGTGATCTTGATCTTTTCGGCGAGGCTGCGCCCGTCCGGCTCGGTCTCCGGCGGGGCGAGCGAGGGCTTCAGCCCGCAGGCGATGACGATGTAGAGGATGAACAGGCTCGACATCAGCAGGCCGGGCAGCAGGATGCCCGCCAGCAGATCGCCGATCGACAGCGCCGCGATCGGCGCCAGCACCACCACCGGCACGGAGGGCGGGATGATGGTGCCGAGCGAGCCGCCGCCGCAGATCGTGCCCGAGATCAGCGCGTTGTCATAGCGCCGCTTCACCATGGCGGGGATGGCGAGCATGCCGACCAGCGTCTCGGTGGCGCCGACGACGCCGCTGGCCGCGGCGAAGATCGTGCACATCAGCAGCGCCGCGACCGCGAGCCCGCCGGGCAGCCGGCGCGTCCACATGTACAGAGCGTCGAAGAGGCGCTCGGCAATGCCCGCCCGCTCCAGGATCGAACCCATGAAGATGAAGAGCGGGATCGCGCCAAGCACGTAATTCGTGGCGAGATCGTCGATGCGCTGGGCGAACTGGTGCACCAGCGTGCCGCCGAAGCGCATCAGCCCGAAGCCGAGCGCGGCGAGCATCATCGAGAAAGCGACGGGGAAACCGAGAAAGATCA
Source organism: Allobosea sp. (assembly GCA_046292405.1). GTDB lineage: Bacteria > Pseudomonadota > Alphaproteobacteria > Rhizobiales > Beijerinckiaceae > Allobosea. Next base: position 4,349 of record JBKBRD010000263.1, read on the forward strand.
GGCCCAGCAGGGCCGGAAACATCCAAAGGACGGTCTGCGCGGTCATCGGGCCGATCCTTGGGTCTCGCGCCCGAATACGATGAGCAGGTTCTCGATCGCCTTGCCGAGGCATTGCAGCGCGAACAGGCCGAAGCCGAGCGCATAGATGCAACGATACGGCCAGATCGGCGGGTTCCAGGCCGAGAGGCCCGAGCCCTCGCCGCTGCGATAGACGCCGATGGCGTTTGCGACCAGCACATTGGTCAGCCAGGCCAGCATGCCGGCCATCAGCACATAGCCGATGGCGTCGATGACGGCGACGCCGCGCCGCGGCAGCATCTGATGGATGAAGTCGACATTGACGTGCTGGTTCTGCAGCACGGCATAGGACAGGCCGAGCAGAAAGATCGTGCCCATCATCATGTAGCTGAGCTCGAAGGCCCAGGCCGTGGGCGCCGCGAAGGCGTAGCGACTGACCACTTCGAAG
>JBKBRD010000264.1:0-4800 GCA_046292405.1 Allobosea sp.
GGGCTGCACCGGCTGCGGCGTCGCAGGGCCGGGAAGCGTTGGCGGCTGCACCGGCTGCGGCTCGGGCGGCGCGGTCGTAGCCGGGGGAACCGGAGCAGGCGTCGGCGCCTGGGCCGGAGCTGCGCCCGGCGGCGGCGCCAGCGGCGCGGAATCGACAGGGGACGGCGGCGCGACGCGCTGCTGGGCCAGGGCGCCGGGCCCTGCCAGGGCGGCAGCCATCACTGCGGCGACAACGTTGAACCGGAAACACCGCATGCACATGGTCCTGACCCGGAAAAAACGATTCGCGCCCTTGCGGCGCAGCATAATCTGTCACGTGACGCTCAGGAATGGCGGGAGGGTGGCTTTTTCACGTCGCCTCCGCCATATCACCGCTGGATCATCGGACATGTGACGTTATGAACGCTTTGGCGCATCGCCGGTTCCTGAAGATGAACGGGCTCGGCAACGAGATTACGGTGCTCGATCTGCGCGGCGCGACCTCGCGGGTGCAGCCCGCCGATGCGCGCGCCATTGCGGCCCAGCCGCGCGCTCGCTTCGACCAGCTGATGGTCCTGCACGACGCCCGCACGCCGGGAACCGACGCCTTCGTCCGCATCTACAACAGCGACGGCTCCGAGGCCGGCGCCTGCGGCAACGGCGCCCGCTGCGTCGCCTGGGCGATGATGGCCGATGCGCGGATGGGCGATCCCTCGCGCACCACGCTCACAGTGGAAACCAAGGCCGGACTGCTGCCGGCGCGGCGCGAGAGCGAGCTTGTCTTCACCGTCGACATGGGCAAGCCGCGCCTGGCCTGGGACGAGATCCCGCTCGCCGAGCCCTTTCACGACACCAGCCGCTTCGAGCTGCAGATCGGGCCGATCGACGATCCGATCCTGCACACGCCCTGCGCCGTCAACATGGGCAATCCCCATGCGGTGTTTTTCGTCGACGATCCCTATCGCTTCAATCTGGAGCAGATCGGCCCGTTGCTTGAAAACCATCCGATCTTCCCCGACCGCGCCAATATCGAGCTGGCTGCGGTCACGGCGCCCGACCATATCGTCCTGCGCGTCTGGGAGCGCGGCGCCGGCATCACCCAGGCCTGCGGCTCGGGCGCCTGCGCCGCGCTGGTCGCAGCCGTGCTGCGCGAACTCTCCGACCGCAAGGCGACCGTCAGCCTGCCCGGCGGCGACCTGGTGATCGAATGGCGCGAGCGCGACGGCCATGTGCTGATGACGGGGCCGGTCGCTCTCGAATGGGAAGGCGAACTGGAGCCCGGCTGGTTCGAGACCGCGGCGTGATTGCGCGGCACGAACATTGGCGCCACGGGACCTCGCCCAACTGATGCCCGCTGACATCCTCACCTTCGGCTGCCGGCTGAACATCGTCGAGAGCGAGGCTATGCGGCAGGAGGCGCAGCGCGCCGGTCTGTCGGACATCGCCATCGTCAACACCTGCGCCGTGACCAGCGAAGCGACGCGGCAGGCGCGCCAGGCGATAAGGCGACTGAAGCGCGAACGCCCGGACCGGCCGGTCGTCGTCACCGGCTGCGCCGCGCAGATCGAGCCGGAAAGCTTCGCGCGCCTGCCCGAGACCGATCGCGTGCTCGGCAACGCCGAGAAGATGCAACCCGAGACCTGGCGCGCGCTCGCCCGGTCGAACAGCCTGACGGGCGGCGCCGGGCTGGCGCCCGCCGACAAGATCGCGGTCGGCGACATCATGCGCCAGACCGGGCTCGCCAGCCCGCGCATCGGCCTTCCCCGCGACCATACGCGCGGTTTCGCGCAGGTGCAGAATGGCTGCGACCATCGCTGCACCTTCTGCGTCATCCCCTTCGGACGCGGCGCCTCGCGTTCCGTGACCCTGGCCGATGCTGTCGAGCAGTGCCACCGCGTGGCCGAGATAGGCGCGCGCGAGATCGTGCTCACCGGCGTCGATCTCACCAGCTACGGGCATGACCTGTCGGACAGGCCGAGCCTTGGCCAGCTCGTAAAGGCGATCCTGCGCGCCCTGCCCGATCTGCCGCGGCTGCGCCTGTCCTCGCTCGACGCGGTCGAGGTCGACGATGTCCTGCGCGACGCCATCGCGACGGAAAGGCGGCTGATGCCGCATCTGCATCTTTCGCTGCAAGCGGGCGACGATCTCATTCTCAAGCGGATGAAGCGCAGGCACAGCCGCGACGACGCCATCCGCTTCTGCGAAGAGCTGCGCGCCCTGCGCCCGGAGATCGCCTTCGGGGCCGACATCATCGCCGGGTTCCCGACCGAGGACGAGGCGATGTTCAACGCTTCGCTGACGCTGATCGCGGCCTGCGACCTGGCCTATGTCCATGTCTTCCCCTACTCCGCCCGGCCGGAAACGCCGGCCGCGCGCATGCCGCAACTGCCCGGCCCGCTGGTGGCCGAGCGCGCGGCGCGGCTGCGCGAAGCTGCGCAGCGCGCCCATGGCGCCCATCTCGACCTGCGGGTCGGCCGGCCGCTCACGGTGCTGACCGAGCGGGGCAATACCGGCCGCGCCGAGGATTTCACGCTGGTGCGCTTCAGGCGGGAGGTGGCGCCGGGCGAAATCCTGACCGTGACCGCCGATGCGCAGGATGGCAGGGCGCTGCTGGCGAACTGACGGCCCGCGGCCTCAGCGGGCCACGCCATCGACGCGCTGCGCCTGATTATTGCAGTAGCCGCGCGGATTCCACGGCGCAGCGTCGAGCGGCTGAAACTGCCCCGCGACATCGCGGACCTGGGCGACAATCTGCATCGGACCGGCTGACGGCACAGGCAGCGTGACGGCGAAACGCCGCCAGGCATAAGCGCCCTCCCCCGGCGCCAGCGCGGCGTCCTGCCAGCCTCTGCCGCCATCGGCCGAGACCCGCACCGAAGCCACCGGCGTCGAGCCGCTCCAAGCGAAGCCGCCGACGTCGATCACGCCGCCGGCCGGGGCGACGAAGCCGGGCGCCGGCGCCGTGACCAGCGATTTGACCGGCATGTCGGTGATGACGGCGAAACCATCCGGGGAGATCGGTTCCCCCGGCGCGACGTGGCGAAGCGGAATCCGGTAGTTCGTGCCCTGCATCTTCTCGCCATCATGCTCGTGCGGGCGCAGGGCGATCCGGTCGAGCCATTTCTGCCAGGCCGAGCCGGGATAACCCGGCGCGACGATGCGCAGCGGCCCGCCATGCAGCAGCGGCAGCGGCTCGCCATTCATGCCGAAGGCGATCAACGTGTCCGGGTCCAGCGCCTTCGCGATCGGCAGCCCGCGCGACAGGGCTGGCCGTGACGGGTCGGAGATCTGCCGGTCGGGCGCGTAGTGCCCGGTATAGACCGCGCTTGGCCTGACGCCGGAGGCGAGCAGCACATCCCTGAGCCGCACCCCGGTCCAGCGCGCACAGCCGACGGCTCCCAGCCCCCAGGGCACGCCATCGGTCGCGGGCGTGAACAGGGAGCGGCCATTGCCGGCGCATTCCAGCACGGCGGTCACGGTCACCGTCTCGAAGCTCTGGCGCAAGGCGGCCATCGACCAGACACGGTCGGTCTCGACCTCGCCGTCGATCCTCAGCCGCCAACCCTCGGCGTCGCCGACGTCCGGCAAAGTGCCGTTGTTGCGGATGAAGAAGGCGCTGACAGGCGTGATCGGCGCGTCGAGCATCGCCGGCAGCGGCTCGCCATTCAGCGCCGCATCGGCGTGCAGCACCAGACCTGGCTTGATCCGGGCCAGCTCAGCCCTGTCCGCCGCATCGTCCCGCAAGCGCTGCGCCCTTCAAAGCCCGGCGATGACGCGCCGCACAGGTGACCCTAAGCAGAGGCGGACGCTCCGGCAAGCACCCTGCCTCGACAGGCTGGCGCCGAGCTGCGCATCCGGTCACTTCGGCCAAGATTCCGCATCCAGCCGGAGCATCCTTCGAGACGGCCCTGGGGGCCTCCTCAGGATGAGGGCTGCAGATGAGGATTCGCGGGGGTGAGCCTCAGCGAAGCGGCGCGCGCGCCGCCGGCGCGGCGACCTCCTCGCGCAGGGCGCGGCGCAGCACCTTGCCGACATTGGTCTTGGGCAGCGCGTCGCGGAAGACGATCTGCTTGGGCACCTTGTAGCCGGTCAGGCTTTCCTTGCAGAAGGCGCGCAGCGCATCCGCCGTCAGCGCCTGGTCCTTCTTGACCACGAAAGCCGTCACCGCTTCGCCGGAATGCTCGTCGGGCAGGCCGATCACCGCCGCCTCCAACACGCCGGGATGGGCCACCAGCACATCCTCGACCTCGTTGGGATAGACGTTGAAGCCGGAGACCAGCACCATGTCCTTCATCCGGTCGACGATCTTGATCTCGCCGTCGGGCAGCATCACGCCGATATCGCCGGTGCGGAAATACCCGTCCGCGGTCATCACCTTGGCGGTCTCGTCCGGCCGGTTCCAGTAGCCCGCCATCACCTGCGGCCCGCGAATGCAGATCTCGCCGGGCTCGCCCACCGCCATGTCGTTGTTCTCGGCGTCGCGAATGGCCATGTCGGTGGAAGGCAGAGGGAACCCGATCGTCCCGGTGAACTCGGTGATGTCCGGCCGGTTGATCGAGGCCACCGGCGAGGTTTCGGACAGGCCGTAACCCTCGACGATCGGACGGCCCGTCACGTCCTTCCAGCGCTTGGCGACGGCCGCCTGCGTCGCCATGCCTCCAGCGACGGCGAAGCGCAGCTCGGAAAAATCGACGTCCTTGATCTCGGGATGCAGGGCGAGCGCGTTGTAGAGCGTGTTTACGCCTGAAAACAGCGTGATGCGACTGGCTTTCAGCGTCTTGATGAAGCCGGGAATGTCGCGCGGATTGGCGATCAGCAGCC
>JBKBRD010000265.1:0-4778 GCA_046292405.1 Allobosea sp.
GGTGAACTCGTACCAGCGCGCATTGTAATAGTCGTGGAAACCGTCGGGCTGCGTCGACCAGACCATCTGCGGCATCGCATCAGTCAGCGTCTCGAACTTGGCCTCCGTCGCCGAAAGCGCCTGTTCGAGGGGCAGTGTGGGGTCTCGTCTCAGTAGCACGCAAACAGTTCCGTCAGGTTCGGTAGCAATGTGGCGTCGTGGCACGGCAGGCCCGCGCGGGAAATGTCTTATGACATAGCTTAAGGGAAGCGCCAGCCGCACCCATGAAATGCGCAGCCACGGCGTTACCTGCCGTGAGTCAGAAGTTTGAGTGTCGTCGTGAAGAGCGGGCCTTGCTCATCTCGTACGGTGATCGCCAGTTCATCGCGCAGCGACCCCAGATCTCGTTCTTTCAACATATCCGGCAACGCAGCCAGCGCCGCCTCGCGGTCGTCGAATTCGAGCCCATCCTGGTCCTGGGATGGCTGACTGTCGTGCGTATCGAAGAAATACCGTGCCATGGCAACAAAAAGCCGCCAAGGCCTTCGCGGTTCCCTGGCGAGCGCGCTTTGATCCTGGCCAATGCGCACCGCCGCTCGGCGAGGCATGCTGCCCTCTTGGCAGGCGCCGGCAGCGCGCCGCCGCGGAGACCGACCCATGCAGGATGCCAGCCTGACCCCGACGCCGACGCCACGCCGGCCCGACCCCGTCGTCGCCCGCATCGCGGTGGCCGATGTGGTCGAGGCCTTCGCAGCGGGACTGCGCGATTTTCAAGCGGCGCCGAGCTTCGGCCTGTTTTTTGGCGGGATCTACGCGCTTGGCGGGCTCTTCATCCTGATGGCGGTCACGCAGCTGGGCCTGCCTTATCTCGCCTACCCGCTGGCGGCAGGCTTCGTGCTGATCGGCCCGTTCGTCGCGGTCGGGCTCTATGAGGTCTCCCGCCTGCGCGAGCGCAACGAGCCGCTGCGCTGGCGGGCGGTGCTCGGCGTCGTTTTCGCTCAGAGACAGCGCGAGCTGAGCTGGATGGCGTTCGTCACGCTCTTCGTCATGATGATCTGGCTCTACCAGGTGCGGCTGTTGCTGGCGCTGTTCCTCGGCTTCCAGTCGTTTTCGAGCTTCGGCGGCTTTCTGACGGTGATCGCGACGACGCCCGAAGGGCTGATGTTCCTGGCCGTCGGCAACGTCGTGGGGGCCGTGCTGGCGACCGTGCTGTTCTCGCTGACGGTCGTCTCCTTCCCGCTGTTGCTCGATCGCGAGGTCGATTTCATCACCGCAATGATCACCAGCGTGCGGGCCGTGGCGCAGAACCCTGTGCCGATGCTGGGTTTCGCGGCTTGCGTCGTCGTGCTTTCGCTGGTGGCGATGCTGCCCCTGTTCCTGGGTCTCGTCATCATCATGCCCGTGCTCGGGCACGCCACCTGGCACCTGTACCGGCGCGTCGTCGCGCCGGCGGCGCCTTGAGTCCTGCTGACTCCGCCTGTCAGCCCGGCGTGACAGGTCCAGCGAAATCGTGAACCGTCTATGGGCCGCAACCCTGCCACATTGGCTGTTGCGTCCCGAGGCGGGGCGGTGGCGGCGCGGGGTCGGATCAATTCCGCCAGCGCTGCGTTTTGCGAGGCAGCGCCGTCGGCGCTTTGGCACAGGGAGGCGGGGATGCAGAAAACGCATAAGGGGCTGGGCGGCCTCGTCCTGGCAGGAGCTTTGGCGCTGTTTGCGGCGCCTTCGCTGGCCTGCGAGTTGGATCGACCGCTCAAGATCGCCGGCCTGGACTATGAATCGGCCGCCTTCCACGCCGCCGTCGCGACAGCGATCGTCGAGCGCGGCTTTGGCTGCAAGGTCGAGCGCGTGCCAGGCGCCATCGCGCCGCTGGTGAACGGGCTGGCGCGCGGCGATGTCGACATCGTCATGGAAATCTGGCTGGCCAACCCGGTGGAGGCCTGGAGCAAAGCGGCCGAGGCCGGTCGCGTCGTGCCGCTCGGCACCACTTTCCCGGACGCCAGCGAGGGCTGGTACGTGCCGCGCTACCTTGTCGAGGGGCCGGACGCGAAGGCTCCCGATCTGAAATCCGTCACCGATCTGAAGCGTCACAAGGCGCTGTTTTCCGATCCCGAAGAGCCGGCCAAGGGACGTTTCTATAACTGCGTCGCCGGCTGGGTCTGCGAAGGCGTCAACAGCAAGAAGCTGATCGCCTACGGGCTCGACGATGATTTCACCAACACCCGCGGCGGCTCGGGTGAAGCCACCGTCGCGGTCATCGAGGCGGCGCTGAAGCGCAAGCGGCCGGTGCTGTTCTATTACTGGAGCCCGAGCTGGCTCGTCGGGGCCTATGATCTGGTCAAGCTCGAGGAGCCGGCTTTCGACCAGGCGATCTGGGACGAGTTGAAGACCACCGACAGGCCGCGCCGCGCCACCGCCTATCCGGTGAGCCGCGTCGTCATCGGCGCCAATGCCGCCTTTGCGACGCAGGCCCCGCAACTCGCCCAGTTCTTCCGGCAATACGGGCTCACCAGCGCCCTGACCTCGCAAATGCTGGCCCAGGCCCGCGAAAAGGGGATCGCGCCCGAGCAGCAGGCGGCCGTCTTCCTCAAGAGCCATGGCGAGGCCTGGAAGGGCTGGGCGCCGCCTGAGATCGTGGCCAAGGTTGCAGCCGGCCTGTGACGCCGTCGCTGCTGCCGGATTTCGGCAAGACGCTCCAGGACGCGGTCAATCGCGCCGTCGACGCCGTCATCCTCGGCGTCGGCGAGGATCTGGACGGGATCGCGCGCGGGCTCACCGCGCCGGTGCGGCTGGCGGAGACGGTGCTGCAGCAACTGTCTCCGGAGATCGCGATCGTCCTGGTCTTCGGCCTCGGTTTTCTGGCCAGCCGGCGCTGGCGTTTCGCCGCGGCGATGGCTGGGCTTGTCGCCGGTCTGGCGCTGCTCGGCGTCTGGGCGGCGGCGATGCAGACGCTGGCGCTGATCCTCGTCGCCGTGCTGTTCATCGTCGCGCTGGGCCTGCCGCTCGGCGTCGCAGCCGCGAAGCTGCCGCGTCTCTCGCGTCTGCTGACGCCGCTCTACGACCTGATGCAGACCATACCGAGCTTCGTCTATCTCATCCCGGTGGCGATGATCCTCGGTCTCGGGCGCGCGCCGGCGCTGGTAGCGACGCTGATCTACGCCCTGCCGCCCTTCGCCCGGCTGACCGAGCTCGGCCTGCGCGAGATCGACAAGGGCGCGGTCGAGGCTGCGCGGGCGCTCGGGCTGACCCGGCGCCAGAGCCTGCTGCTGATCGAATTGCCGCTGGCCCGGCCGGCCATCCTGCAGGGGCTGAACCAGTCGATCATGATGGCGCTCGCCATGGTCGTCGTCGCCTCGATGATTGGGGCCAAGGGGCTGGGCGAGACCGTGCTGCTCGGGCTGCAGCGCGCCAATCCCGGCCTCGGCTTCGTCGGCGGGCTGGCGATCGTGCTGCTGGCGGTGCTGCTCGACCGGCTGACCCAGGCGCTGCTGGGCGGGCGCCGTCGCGCCCCGGACCGGCCCCCGGGCTGAGCGAATCAGCAGGGGACAACTCGCTGTTTTCGACTTGAACAAAAAGAGAACATCGTTGATACTGCCTGAACGGACCGGTAGGGTCCGGCTCCGGTCGTGGGCCGGGTGTCAGTGCGCAGGAAATGGAGCCTCTCATGGCTGGTAGCGTCAACAAGGTCATTCTGGTCGGCAATCTCGGACGCGACCCGGAGGTGCGGCGGCTCGGCAGCGGCGAGCCTGTCGTCAATCTGCGCCTCGCCACCTCCGAAACCTGGCGCGACAAGCAGTCGGGTGAGAAGAAGGAGCGCACGGAGTGGCACTCCGTGGTGATTTTCAACGAGAACCTCGCCAAGGTGGCCGAGCAGTATCTGCGCAAGGGCTCGAAGGTCTATATCGAGGGCCAGCTGCAGACCCGGAAATGGCAGGACCAGTCCGGCGTCGAGAAATACACCACCGAAATCGTGCTGCAGCGCTTCCGCGGCGAGCTGACCATCCTCGACAGCCGCCAGCAGGGCGGCAGCGACGAATATGGCGAGGGCGGCGGCGCGATGGAGGATCGCTCCGGCAGCGGCTCCTTCGGACGCTCGGGCCCGATGGGCGGCGGCGGCGGGTCCGCGCCGCGCCAGCCGGCGATGTCGGGCGGCGGCGGGCGCTCGACCTCGACGCATCTCGACGACGACATCCCGTTCTAGGCTGGGCGCCCACGGCTCTCATCGCGAGACAACCGGCGGGCCGACGCGGGAGCGCGCGGCTCGCCATGCGCCGCCCGGGCCCCGCGCATGCCGGAACCGCCTTGTTCCCGCCGGGCTTCCCGGCGATGCTCGCGGGATGAGCAAAACCGATCCGAATCTCGCCGCCCTCTCCGTCTGGCTCGCCACCGAGAGCCCGACCAATCATCCGGCCGGCGTCAACGGCATGATGGATCTGGTCGCGCATGAGGTCGGTGGCCTGCCCATCGCCGTCGAACGCGTGCCGGGCCGCGACGGGCTCGGCGACAGCCTGATCCTGCGCGCCGGGATCAACACCGGCGGCCCCGGCGTGGCGGTGATGTCGCATCTCGACACCGTCCATCCGGTCGGCACGGCGGCGAAGGATCTGCCGGTCCGCATCGAGGGCGACCGGCTCTACGGGCCTGGCGTCTACGACATGAAGGGCGGCGCCTGGCTGGCGCTGCAGGCCTTCAAGCAGGTCGCGGTCGCAGGCTCCGCCAAGCGGCCGATCACCTTTCTGTTCACGCCCGACGAGGAAATCGGCTCGCCGACGACGCGCGGCCTGATCGAGAGCATCGGGCGG
>JBKBRD010000266.1:0-4768 GCA_046292405.1 Allobosea sp.
GTAGGGGCCGACCGTGATGTGGTCGATGTCGAGCACCGGGATTTCGTCGAAGCCGGCATCGGTCAGCAGCTTCAGCGACTTCTCGTTGATCTCCTCGCCGGCCTCGGCGAAGACCTCGCCGGTCTGCGGGTTGACCAGGTCCTCGGCGATGTACTGGGTGTAGAGGTCCTCATCCGTGGCGCGGAGGAACTTCAGCCCCTTCTCGGCCAGTTGGCGGGCGGTGCGCGCGACGAGCTTCTTGCCGGCCTCGACCACGACCTCGCCGGTGTCGGCGTCGATCATGTCGACGGTCGCCTTGAAGCCCTTCATGCGCTCGGCGTCGTAGGGAACGCGCCAGCCCTTGGCGTCGCGGGCATAGGTGATGTGGTTGTAGAAGCGGCTGAGGATCTCCTCGCCGTCCATGCCAAGCGCGAACAGCAGCGAGGTCACGGGAATCTTCCGCTTCCGGTCGATGCGCGCGTAGACGATGTCCTTGGCGTCGAACTCGATGTCGAGCCAGGAGCCGCGATAGGGGATGATGCGGGCGGCGAACAGCAGCTTGCCCGAGGAGTGGGTCTTGCCCTTGTCGTGATCGAAGAACACGCCGGGCGAACGGTGCATCTGCGAGACGATGACGCGCTCGGTGCCGTTGACGATGAAGGTGCCGTTATCGGTCATGAGCGGCATGTCGCCCATGTAGACATCCTGCTCCTTGATGTCCTTGACCGACTTGGCCTGGGTGTCGGGATCGATATCGAACACGATCAGGCGCAGCGTCACCTTCAGCGGCGCCGAGAAGGTCATGCCGCGCTGGCGGCACTCGTCGACGTCGTATTTCGGCGGCTCGAAGGTGTACTTGACGAATTCGAGCAGCGAGGCGCCCGAGAAATCGCCGATCGGGAACACCGAGCGGAAGACCGACTGCAGGCCCTCGTCGCCGCGGCCGCCCTTGGGCTCGTCGACCATCAGGAACTGGTCGTAGGACGCCTTCTGAACCTCGATGAGGTTCGGCATCTCGGCCACTTCCTTGAGTTTTCCGAAGAACTTGCGGACGCGCCTGCGGCCCTGGAGCGAATTGACCATAATGTTCCTCGCAATCTCTCTCGGACGGCTCACCCGGGGGTCCGGGCGGCTGGCGGCAGCGCGAAGGCCGCCGGGTGAGCCGTTCGGCGCAACAGCGCGCCGACGTCAAACAGATAGGAGCCTTTGCAACCCGGCCTTGCGCCGGAGGGCTCCACAACCTCTCCGCATCGCTGATGCGGAAACGACGCAACAGCCCCGGAGGCGGCGACCCGCCCCGGGACTGTGCTTGGCAGCTTAGTGCAGGACCGGCATCAAGCCGGCCCGGATCACTTGAGCTCGACCTTGGCGCCGACGGCCTCGAGCTGCTTCTTGAGCTTCTCGGCCTCGTCCTTGCCGACCGACTCCTTGACAGGCTTCGGAGCGGCTTCGACGAGATCCTTGGCTTCCTTGAGGCCCAGGCCGGTGATGGCGCGGACTTCCTTGATCACTTCGATCTTCTTGTCGCCGGCGGCGGCAAGAACGACGGTGAACTCGGTCTGCTCCTCGACGGCGGCAGCCGGAGCGCCGGCAGCCGGGCCAGCCGCAACGGCGACGGCGGCGGCGGCGGAGACGCCCCACTTTTCTTCGAGCATCTTGGCGAGGTCGGCGGCCTCGAGGACGGTCAGCGAGGAGAGCTCGTCAACGAGCTTGGTGAGATCGGCCATGTGTGTGTTCCTAGATTAAGAGGTTCGAACTTGGTCAGGGGTAACGGGCCGTTCAGGCCGCATCCTTGTCGGCATATGCCTGAAACACGCGCGCGAGCTTCGCAGCAGGCGCGGTCGAGAGCTGGGCGATCTTCGTTGCCGGGGCCTGCAGGAGGCCGAGCAGCTTGGCGCGCAGTTCGTCGAGCGAGGGCATCGTGGCCAGGGCCTTGACACCATCGGGGTTCAGGGCGGTCTTGCCCATCGCGCCGCCCAGGATGACGAGCTTGTCGTTGTCCTTGGCGAAAGCGGTGGCGACCTTCGGCGCCGCGACCGGATCGTTTGAATAAGCGATCAGGGTGGGGCCCTTCAGCAAGGGGCTGATGGACGCGACGTCGGTGCCTTCAAGAGCGATCTTGGCCAGTCGATTCTTTGCGACCTTCACGGTGGCGCCGTTCGCCTTCATCTCGCGACGAAGCTTCTGGAACTGCGCGACCGTCAAACCCGCATAGTGGGCCACGACGACGACGGAGGTGTTTGCGAACACCCCGTTCAGCGTCGCGACGGCATCTGTCTTTGCCGTTCTATCCACTGGGCTCTCTCCGGTAGGCGGCATGCCGAAGCGTGCCGCCGGTTGCACGTGTCGTTGCCTGGAACACCGATTTGACACGGGCGTTCAAAGAAACGACGCTCAGTGCCCTGTCCCCTCTCCCGAACCCGTGAGGGCCGCGATTGGGCGAGATGGTTCGAACCGTCCCGGGATCTCGCGATCCCGTATAAGCTCTTGCACCGTCTATGCAGGCCTCTTGGCGAAATTATGCCCGCAGCCGAAGCGGCGGAGCACCTGCAGTCTCAGACAGGACTGGGCGATTCGGGCGCTCAAATCGCTTCTCGCACCCAAAACACCCATCTTTTGACGGCAAACCGTCAAAAAACGCGAAGCGGACCCCTTCGTGACAAGCACGCTGGAGCCCCAATTGCTTCTGGAAACAGGTCTGCGTCATAACGCCTTAACCTGCTTCTGCCAAGTGGCGTCTTGATGCGCTGCATTCAAGACGCCGCCGGCGCTATCAGCCGGCCATCACCGTGTTCGGCTCGATCTTGACGCCAGGACCCATGGTCGAGGAGATCGCGACGCGCTGGATATAGGTGCCCTTGGCGCCGGCAGGCTTGGCCTTGGCGACGGAGTCGGCGAAGGCCTTGATGTTCTCGGCCAGCTTCTCGGCCGAGAACGAGACCTTGCCGACGGCGGCATGCACGATGCCGGCCTTCTCGACCCGGAACTCGACCGAACCGCCCTTGGAGGCCGCGACCGCAGTGGTCAGGTCCATGGTCACGGTGCCGACCTTCGGGTTCGGCATCAGGCCGCGCGGGCCCAGCACCTTACCGAGACGGCCGACCAGCGGCATCATGTCCGGGGTGGCGATGCAGCGATCGAACTCGATCGTGCCCTTGGAGACGATGTCGACCAGCTCTTCGGCGCCGACGATGTCGGCCCCGGCCTTCTTGGCCTCCTCGGCCTTGGCGCCGCGGGCGAAGACGGCGACGCGCAGGACGCGGCCCGAGCCGTTGGGCAGGTTGCAGACGCCGCGGACCATCTGGTCGGCGTGACGCGGATCGACGCCGAGATTCATCGCGACCTCGACGGTCTCGTCGAACTTGGCGTTGGCGCGGTCCTTGACCATCGCCACGGCCTGGTCGAGCGGGTAGAGCTTGGTGCGATCGATGCCCTCACGGGCCGATACGACGCGCTTTCCGATATGTGCCATCGTCAGTTCCCCCTCAGCCCACGACTTCCAGGCCCATGGACCGGGCGGAGCCCTGGATCATGGACGCAGCGGATTCGACGGAATCGCAGTTGAGATCGGCCATCTTCTTTTCGGCGATCTCGTTGATCTGCGCGGTGGTCACCTTGCCGACATTGCCGCCGCGACCGGGCGTCTTGGAGCCGGAGGTCAGGCCAGCGGCCTTCTTGAGCCAGTAGGACACCGGCGGCTGCTTCATCTCGAAAGTGAAGGAGCGGTCCTGATACGCGGTGATGATCACCGGAATCGGCATGCCCTTTTCCATCTGCGCGGTCTTCGCATTGAAGGCCTTGCAGAACTCCATGATGTTCAGGCCGCGCTGACCCAGCGCAGGACCGATCGGGGGCGAGGGATTCGCCGCGCCGGCCGGGACCTGAAGCTTCACGTAACCCGTGATCTTCTTCGCCATAATGGCTGCTCCTGTCGCTCGCTTCGACGCCTATCGAAACGACGACGCCCCGCCCGGGAACAGCTTTCGCCCGGGTGCGGGGTGGTTGCAGAGCGTGGTGCGGCAGGATACCCCGGTTGGCGACCGGCATGCCTTCCACGCATGTGAGGCCGCGCTATCGCATATCCGCTGCGGCAGTGGAAGCGGTTTTTGCGACTGCGAGCTCTTCGGCCAGGGCGAGCGCGCGCGGGCCGCCGCGCTGGATGTAGTCTCCCAGCGCCAGCCCGATATGCACGGCGACCAGCGCGATCATGCCGAAGGCGAGCCAGGCATGGGCGGCGAAAAGCCACGGATAATCGCCCGCGCCCTCCGTCCAGATCCCCGGCAGCGACAGGCCGAGATAGATGCCGCGCGCGCCGAAGTCCGACACGCCGGCAAGGCCCAGAAACGGCGTCAGCAGCAGGCAGGCGTAGAGCACGCCATGAACGAGACGGCTGCCCGCGCCGCGCCGCCAGCGACCGGCGAGTCTGGCTGTGACGCGGTATAGCAGCCGCAGCGTCACCAACGCGAACAGGCAGGCCCCGGCGGTTTTGTGAAAGGTGTAGAGCGCATCGGCCGCCGGGCCATCGCCGATCTGTTTCATCAGCACGCCGGTCCCGAACAGGGCGAGCACCAGCGCAGCCGTAAACCAGTGCAACAGCACCGCCAGCCGGGGAAAGCCGCGCAGCCTGGCGCCTTCGCCGGCTTGCGCCGGCGGCTCCGTCTCGTCGCGTCGCGGCATTGCGCTCACGTGGCGGTCCTCCGCTGGGTCTGCGCGACGAAGCCGGTGACGACCTCGCGCAGGGCGGTGGCCTGGCGCCGCAGGTCATTGGACGCATCTGTGACGACGGCGC
>JBKBRD010000267.1:0-4761 GCA_046292405.1 Allobosea sp.
CCATGTGCATGGCGTGATCGGGGCGATCGCGCCGCATGACAGCGTCGAGCGGTTCGAACGGCTCGGCGTGCATGTCATCAAGGCGGCGGCGCGCTTCCTCGACCGGGATACGGTCATGGCCGGCGGGGAGACGATCGCGGCGCGCCGCTTCGTAATCGCGACCGGCTCGCGCGCTGCCGTGCCGCCGATCCCCGGCCTGTCGGATGCCGGCTATCTCACCAATGAGAGCATCTTCGAGCTGCGGGAGCGTCCCGAGCATCTGATCGTCGTCGGTGGCGGACCCATAGGGATCGAGATGGCGCAGTCCTTCCGTCGTCTGGGTGCGCGGGTGACCGTGATCGAGAAGTTCGGCATCCTCGCCAGGGATGAGCCGGAGGCCGTCGAGGTCGTCCGCGCCGCGCTCCTTCGGGACGGCGTGACGCTGCTCGAGAAGGTCGGCATCAGCGGAGTCAGGCGCGACGGCCCGGTCGTGACGGTCACGCTCGATGGCGACAGCGCCGTCGGACGCAGCGTCGCGGGCAGCCACCTGCTCATCGCGGCTGGCCGGCGCCCGAACGTCGAGAACCTCGGCCTCGACGCGGCCGGTGTCGCCTTCACGCCGAAGGGGATCACAGTCGACGCGCGCCTTCTGACCAGCAACCGTCGGATCTTCGCCATCGGCGACGTCTCGGGAGGCCCGCAATTCACCCATATCGCGGGCTATCATGCCGGTATCGTCATCCGGAACGCCCTGTTCGGTCTCCCCGCCAAGGTCGACTACACGGCCTTGCCCTGGGTGACCTATGCCGATCCGGAACTCGCCCATGCCGGCCTCACCGAGGCGGAGGCGCGCAAGGGCGGCCATGACGTCCAGATCCTGACCTGGTCCTTCGCGCTCAACGACCGGGCCCAGGCGGAGCGTGCCACCGAGGGGCTGGCCAAGGTCGTGCTGGGTCGCAAGGGCCGGATCCTCGGCGCCACGATCGTGGGGCCGCGCGCGGGAGAACTGATCGGCACCTGGGCCCTGGCCATCTCGTCCCGCCTCCGGATTGGGGCCGTGGCGAGCGCCGTGCTGCCCTATCCGACGCTGTCGGAGATCTCGAAGCGCGCCGCCGGCAGTTACTACACGCCGAAGCTCTTCGGCTCCACCACGCGCCGCGTCGTCGGTTTCGTCCAGCGCTTCCTTCGCTGATCCGGAGAGACAGCCCATGATGACCCGCCTTCTCACCGATCGGCGCCTCTGGCTCGCCCTGGCCGCGCTCGCACTGATCCTCATCGTCCGGCAGACGGGGGTTGCGAGCTATCTCTCGCTGGACACGCTCAAGACCCATCGCGTGACGCTTACGAGCTGGGTCGAGGCGAACCGCCTGATCGCGGCGCTCGCCTATGTCGCCGTCTACGTCGCCGCCGTCGCCTTCTCGATGCCTGGCGCGATCTTCCTCACGTTGTCGGGAGGGTTTCTGTTCGGAGCGGTGTTCGGCACGCTGCTGACTGTGATCGGTGCCACAATCGGGGCGACGCTGATTTTTCTGTTCGCCAAGACCCTCTTCGGCGAGAATGCGCTCGACCGGTTCGGTGCGCCGGCCGCCAGGCTTGCTGGGGGCATCCGCCAAAATGCCGCCTCCTATCTGCTCGTGCTGAGGCTGGTGCCGCTCTTCCCGTTCTTCCTGGTCAATCTGGTGCCGGCCTTCGTCGGCGTGCCGCTCGCGACCTATGTGCTCACCACATTCTTCGGGATTATGCCGGGAACGGCGGTGTTCTCGCTGGCGGGCGCGGGGCTCGGCTCGGTTCTCGACCAGGGCGGCGCGGTCTCGCCCGGCTCCATCCTTACGCCACAGATCATCGGCGGCCTCGTGGGGCTCGCTGCGCTGTCGCTGGCTGCCATCCCGATCAGGAAGCGCCTCGCGGCGCGAGAAAACCAGACGGGGGCGTAACGTCCGCCTGCGTCCATCCGTAAGGAGAGCCATGATGACCGTCGATATCCGATCTCACGGGCTGACCCGGCGCGCCACGCTCGGCCTCGGCCTCATGGTCCCCGCGGGCCCGGTATGGGCCCAGGCGGGGGATGCCGACGCCGCGTACGACCGGCTCCTGAAGCGCTATGTCAGCGCCAGCCCTGACGGGGTCAACCGCGTGAACTATGCCGGCTGGCGGGCTAACGCGGCCGACCGCACCGTTCTGGACGGCTACATCACCGAACTTTCGCGGCTGAAGCCCTCCGCCATGGCCCGTGCCGACGCCTTCTCCTTCTGGGGCAACCTCTACAATGCGGTGACGCTGAAGGTCATCCTCGACCGCTACCCTGTCGCCTCGATCCGCGACATCAAGAGCGACAACTGGCTCGATCCGAAAGCCTATACGGGGCCCTGGCGCCAGCCGCGCGTGACCGTGGAGGGCAGGCGGCTGTCGCTCGACGACATCGAGCACGACATCATGCGTCCGACCTTCAAGGACCCGCGCGTCCATTACATCGTCAACTGCGCCTCCTATGGCTGCCCGAACCTGATGAACCGGGTCTGGCGGGCCGCGACGCTGGAGGCCGATCTGGACGCCGCGGCGCGCGCCTTCGTCAACCATCCGCGCGGCGTCACGGTGCTGGCCGACGGCGCTCTGCGGGTGTCGTCGATCTACAAATGGTTCATCGCGGATTTCGGCGGCAATGACGCCGGGCTGATCGCGCATTTCCGCCAATATGCCGAGCCGGCGCTGGCTCAGCGTCTCACCGGATCGCCGCGGATCGCCGACGACGACTATGACTGGTCGTTGAACGGGCTCCGCCCCCTCCCGGCGCCCCGCGGCTGAGCCCGCAGATGACGGACCGGTCCATGACGCCACGCTTGAACCCGAGACGGCTGCTGCTGGTAACCGCGACGGGTGTGGCCCTGGTGGCGGGCGCAGCCATCTTTGTCGTGACGACCCAGCCTCGGCTGACGCCCTGGACGCTCGATCCGACCGATCCGCGCGTATCGCTGGAGGATGTCGAGCGGGAGGTGGCCCGGCGCCATCCCGTTCCGGACGTCGAACCCGCGGGCCTGGCCGCCATGCTGGGGCGCGGCGAGGCCACGCTGTTCGACGTACGCACGCAGGAGGAGTTCGATGCCGGCCACCTGCCGGGCGCGATCCGGATCGAACCCGGCAGCTCGGCCGCCGAGATCCTCAGCCTTCACCGCGATCGGCTCGACGATGGGCCGGTCGTGTTCTATTGCGCCGTCGGCGTGCGATCCTCGCAGATGATGACGGCGACGCTGAAGCAGATCGCCCCCCACGCCAGCGCCGGCGTCTACAATCTGCGCGGCGGGATTTTTCGTTGGACGGCGGATGGCCGCGCCTTGGTGAAAGGCGAGGGGCCCGGCAAGGCGCATCCCTTCGACGAAAGCTGGGGCCAGTTGCTGGCCAGGACGACACCGCGTTGACGGCCGCTACGGGTCCAGACGTCTCCGTCACGGGTCGATCCGCCTGGGATCGCCGCGGATTGACGCTGCTCGCCATGCTCGGCGTCGGCATCATGGTGCAGACTATGATCGCGACGGTCTGGGGCGCGGCGCCCGGCTCACGGCGAGACGCCTGGCAGGTCGCGCTGTCGCTTGGCCTCATGCTGTCCCTGTCGTCCACGGGGCTGCTCTGGGCGGCTTGGCGGGCGCGCGACATGCCAACCGGCCTGGTACTCGGCCTTGCCATCGCGGCAGCCGGCTTTCTGATGCGCGTGCCCTATTTCGGCGCGGGGCCGATGCTGGAGGACGATCATTTCCGCTATCTGCTCGACGGAGCCATGGTGGTGCACGGCCTGAGCCCCTATGCCCTCGCTCCCGAGGCGCTGCTGCGCAGTGCCGACGGCAACCTGGCGCCACTGGTCGAGGCGGGGCGGGCTGCGATCACTTCGATCAACTTCCCCGAGTTGCGCTCGATGTATCCCGGCGGGGCGCAAGCGGCGTTCGCGCTGGCTCACCTGATCGCGCCCTGGAGCCTCGACGGGCTGCGCGTCGTGTTCTTCGGCGCAGAAGCGCTGGCGGCGGTTCTGATCTGGCGGGTTCTGGTTTCGACCGGCCGCTCGCCGCTGCTTGTCGTGCTCGTCTGGTGCAACCCGCTGATGGCCTTCTGCCTGACCGGGCAGGCGCATGTCGATGCCGTGCTCGCGCTGCCGATCCTCGCCGCGCTGCTCGCCGCCCATCGTCGCGCGGCCGCAATGGCGGGCCTCGGTCTCGGGATAGCGGCTGGCGTCAAGCTTTGGCCGATCCTGCTCGCGCCACTGGTCGCGCGGGCGCTGTGGCCCAACCGGCGGGCGCTGGCGGTCTTCGCGCTGGCGCTCGGAGCAACGACACTGGCCCTCTGCGCGCCGCTGTTCTGGGCCAGCCTCTCCGCCAATGCCGGGCTGACGGCCTATGCCGGCGGCTGGTCCGTCAACAATGCGCCTTACGCCTGGGCCTCCTATCTCTTCCTCCAGCTCTTCGGGCCGGGCACGGGCGAGGTTCTGCTGCGCGCTCTGGTCGTCCTGATGGCGGGAGCGGCGAGCCTCGCGGTCGCGGCGCGTCGGCCCGCAAGCCTCGAGCCGCTGATCGCCCGCGCTGGGATTCTCGCGGCCGCCCTGTTCTACCTCTCGCCGGCCCAGTTCCCCTGGTATGCCGCCTGGTTCCTGCCCCTGGCATCGGCCAGCGGAGCATGGCCATTTGTTGCCGCATCGATCGGGCTGCCGGTCTACTACCTGTTCTTTCCGCTCGCGGCGGCCGGACTGCGTGATCTGCACGGCTACGGCCTCGCCTTCCTGCATCTTGCGCCGGTTCTTAT
>JBKBRD010000268.1:0-4760 GCA_046292405.1 Allobosea sp.
GATAGGCGGCGACCGTGGGCACCTGCGCCAGCGCCAGTTCCAGCGTCACGGTGCCCGACGCCGCCAGCGCGGCCCGCGCCGCGCGAAACCCGGCCAGCTTGGCGGGCTCGCCCGTGACGATCTCCGCCTTCACCGGCCAGTTCGCCATCGCCTGCGCAATCCCAGGGGCGAGATGCGTCACCGCGGGCAGCACGAAACCGGCCTTTGGAAAGGCCTGCGCCACCAGCGCCACGGCCTGGCCGAAGACGGGCATGAGATGCGTGATTTCCGAGCGCCGGCTGCCAGGCAGCACGAGCACCAGCGGCTTGTCCAAATCGGCTCGCTTTACAGCCTCCTCCGGCGAGGGACGCAGCATGGACAGCCGGTCCAGGAGCGGGTGCCCGACATAGACGGTTTCAGGGCCGTGCAACCGTTCCAGCGCCGCCGGCTCGAATGGCAGAAGCGCCAAAATGCGATCGACATGCGGTCGCATGCGGCGCGCGCGACCCGAGCGCCAGGCCCAGACGCTGGGGCAGACCCAATGCGCGATCGGGATCCTCGGCGCGCGCGCCCTGACCTTCCTGGCGACCCGCAACGAAAAATCGGGGCTGTCGATGGTCAGCAGAAGATCGGGCGCAAAGGCTGCGACGCCGCGCGCCGCATCCTCCATCCGCCGCAGCAGCAGCGGCAGCCTTGCGATCACCGGGCCGAACCCCATGACCGCGATGTCGGCCTGAGGGAAGAAGGGCTGCAGGCCCTGCGCCTGCACGGCCTCGCCGCCGACCCCGGCCAGTTCGAGCGGCCTGTCGCCCAGCTTCTGGCGCAGCGCCTCGATGAAACGCAGCGCCAGCGCATCGCCCGAGGCCTCGCCGGCGATCAGCGCCAGCCTGAACGGCCGGCTCACGCGACGCCCTCGACGAACAGGCCGCGCTCGTCGGCAATCCCTGCGAGCCGCGCGCGCTCGCCGACGAGGACTTGGCCCGCCCGCACGGCAATCCCCGCCAGCCCGGCCTCGGCGGCGAGACGCAGCGTCTGCGGCCCGATGGCCGGCATGTCGACGCGCAAATCCTGGCCGCGCTTGGGCGCCTTGACCAGCACCCCGTCGCCCTTGCCGATCTTGAGCCGCCCCTGCGCCACCAGCTCCGCGACACGACGCAGCGTCGCGTCGGTGCCCTCGGCCGCCTCGATCGCAACGACACGGTGATCGGCCAGGATGGCGGCCTGGCCGACATCGAAGGGCGACATCGCTTCGAGCAGGCCGAAGCCGCGCGTGATCAGCTCGCGCGTGGCGGCGGAGGCTGCGTGTTTGCCGAGCGGGCCGAGCGGCGCGGTCAGCTCCGGCGCAATCTCCGCCGGACCCAGGACGCGAAACCCCTGCGCCTCGAAAAACCGAACGACGCCGCGCAGCAGATGATCATCCCCGCCCTGAAAAGCCCGGGCGAAATGCGGCAGGTATTTCAGCGTCGAGGCCTCCGGCACGATGCCGCCGAAGCTTGGCCGCGGCAGCGAGCCGATCAGCACGAGATCGACGATGGCGCGGGCGCGCAGGGTCTTGAGCAGGCTGCCGAGCTGGCCAAGCCGGTAGCTCTGGACAGCGCCGGACGCAAAGGCTGCGGGATCGGCTGCGCCGTCCAACGCCGCGACGAAAACGTCGCGACCGCTCGCCTTCGCGATGCGCGCCAGAGCGGGCGGGAAATCGCCGCCTCCGGCAATGATCGCGAGCGGGCTCACCGGTCCGGGGCGGCGACGTCCCGCGGCACGCAGATCGCCCTTTCGCCGCCATTGCGGATGAAGTCGAGGATCTCGTGGATCAGCGGATGCGCGGCGAATTCGCCGGCGACATCCTCGACCCGCTCCGACAAGGTGCCCTCATCGGCAAAAAGCAGCCGGTAGGCGCGGCGCAACTCGTGAATATGCTCGCGCGAGAAACCGCGGCGCTTGAGCCCGACCAGATTGAGACCGGCGAGATGGGCCGGATTGTCACGCACCATGCCGAAGGGAATCACATCGTTCATGACGCCGGCGCCGCCGCCGATGAAGGCGTGGTCGCCGACGCGGATGAACTGGTGCAACCCGGTGCCGCCGCCGACGATGACGAAATTGCCGACGGTGACATGGCCGGCGCACATCACGTTGTTCGAGAAGATGACGTTATCGCCGATGACGCAATCATGCGCGACATGCGAGTTGGCCAGGAAGAAGCAGCGGTTGCCCACGACCGTCTTCATCGCCCCGCCCTCCGTGCCGGGGTTGATCGTCACCCCCTCACGAATCTGGCAGTCGGCGCCGATGGCCAAACTCGACAGTTCGCCGTGATATTTCACATCCTGGGGGGGATGGCCGATCGAAGCGAAGGGATAGATCTTTGTGCGCGCGCCGATGCTGGTCCGGCCGGCCACGGCGACATGGCTGACGAGCTCGACCTGATCGGCCAGTTCGACATCCGGCCCGACCGTGCAGAAGGGACCGACCACGACGCCTTCCCCCAGCATGGCCTTGGGATCGACGACGGACATCGGGTGAATGGTCACGCTCATGAAAGCTCTGTCCTGCGCTGAAGCGCGGCTGGGCCGGGCGTCATGGCCCTGCGCCGCGCCGGCTGTGTCTCGACTAGGCTGCACATGTCGTTGGAGGCTCAGACGACCATGGCGGACAGATCGGCCTCGGCCACCAGCACGCCATCGACCCGGGCCTCGCCACGATAGAAATAGATGCTGCGCTTGCGGGCGACCTTGGTCAGGTGGAAGCGCAACTGGTCGCCGGGGATCACGGGCTTGCGGAATTTCGCCTTGTCGATGGTGGTGAACAGCACGCTGCTCACCGCCGCATCATCGGCCCCGCGCGCATTGACCACCAGCACGCCGGCCGTCTGCGCCATCGCCTCGATCATCAGCACGCCCGGAAACACCGGCCGCCCGGGAAAATGCCCGGTGAACTGGGGTTCGTTCATGGTGACGTTCTTGATGCCGATGCCCGATTCCTCGCCATTGATCTCGATGACGCGATCGACCAGCAGGAAAGGGTAGCGGTGCGGGATGCAGGCCATGATCCTTTGGATATCGGCAACACCCAGCGTCGTCGCAGCGTCCGTCATCTTGTCTCCACCATGGCGAAAGTCACTGATCTGCGGCCGCGCCCGGCGAACCGCCTGTTCGGTTCGTTCTAGAGCATCACCAGAAAAAGGGAATGCTCCCGCGGCCATTGCCGCCAGCGCCGTTGGCCTCGAGCCGTCGTTTCCGGAGAGCGCCGAAGGCGCGTCGCGATGGCTGGTCCGGAGAGCGATGTTTCGACCCAGCCGAAGAAGATACGGCCGGGCCCGCTAGTCTTCGGTCGGCGCAGCGGGCTTGTTTCGCTTGGCGAGCATGGACTTGATCATGGCGTTTTCGCGCGCCCAGGTCAGCGCCGGTTGCGCCGGGTAGCCGCCATAGCGGGCGCCGCGCGGCACGTCGCCGGCCACGCCGCTTTGGGCCGCGATCTGCGCGCCCATGCCGACGGTGAGGTGTCCGGCGAGGCCGACCTGGCCGCCGAGCACGACGAAATCCTCGAGCGTGGTCGAGCCGGCGATCCCAACCTGCGAGACGATGACGCAATGGCGGCCGATGACGACATTGTGGCCGATCTGCACGAGGTTATCGATCTTGGTGCCCTCGCCGATCACCGTGTCGCGGCTGGCGCCACGGTCGATGCAGGTGTTGGCGCCGATCTCGACATCATCCTGAATGATGACGCGGCCGACCTGCGGCACCTTCATATGGCCCTTCGGGCTCATCGCGAAGCCGAAGCCGTCCTGGCCGATGCGCACGCCCGGATGAATGATGACGCGGTTTCCGATCAGCGTCGCCTGCAAGGTGACGCCGGGACCGATGGCGCAATCGCGGCCGATGCGGACCTGCGGGCCGATCACGGCCTGCGAGCCGATGACGCTGCCCGCGCCGATCTCCGCGCCGGGACCGATGACGGCGCCGGGATCGACCGTCACGCCCGCTTCGAGCACGGCCGTGGCGTGGACGAAGGCCCCGGGCGAGACCCCCTGCGCGGCGAAGACCGAGCCGGGACGCAGCGCCTCGGGATGGAATTTGGCGAGAATGCGGGCGAAGAGATGATAGGGCGTCGGCGTCACCAGCGCGGCCGTGCCGGCCGGCACGCGCGCGGCGTAGCGCGGCGAGACCAGGCACAGCCCGGCCGAGGTCGCGGCCAGCGCCTCGGTGTATTTCGGGTTGTCCATATAGGCGACGTCGCCGGGACCGGCGGATTCGAGCGCCGCCGCGCCCGCAACCCTGCGCTCGGGATCGACCCCGTCGGGCAAGGTCAGGCCACAGAGGGACGCAACCTCACTGAAGCTCAGCGAGGTCGCGACGGGAAAGAACTGGGGATCTGCCATGGCTTGAGCGGGAAACGGGGCGCCAGGCGCCCCGTCATCCTCAGAACCGCGTGCCGCCGGAGAAGCGGAAGGCCTGCAACCGGTCGCCGCCGTATTTGCCGGCGAGGCCGGTCGCCGCGTTGACGCCGAATTGACCTTCGTCCTTGGTCAGGGCGTAGGCGTAGTCGAAGCGCAGCGGGCCGAGCGGCGACTGCCACAGCAAGCTCACGCCGACCGAAGAGCGCAGCACGTTCTTGTCGCGCACGCAGGCGATGTTGCTCTGATATGGCGAGTTTGACACCACATTGAACTGGCGTGGACCGGAGCCGGCCGGGCACCCTGCGTATGCCACCGGCTTGCCGCCATCATACTCGAACAGCGTGCCCGCATCGGCGAAGATGGCGCCGCGCAGGCCGAGATC
>JBKBRD010000269.1:0-4740 GCA_046292405.1 Allobosea sp.
GCTCGGGCGCGACCAGCGCTATGGGCTGTCGGCGCGCGGGCTGGCGATCGGCGCCGGCGTGCCGGGCGGCGAGGAGTTTCCGGTGTTCCGCGAATTCTGGGTCGAGGCGCCCGCGCCCTATGCCGAGCGCGTCACCGTCTACGCCCTGCTCGATTCGGCGTCCGTGACCGGGGCCTACCGCTTCAACATCTATCCCGACATCGACAGCGTGCTCGACATCCATGCGACGCTGTTTCCGCGCAAGCCGATCGAGAAGCTCGGCCTCGCGCCGCTGACCTCGATGTTCTTCACCGGCGAGAACGACCGCCGCTTCCATGACGATTTCCGCACCGAGCTGCATGATTCGGATGGGCTGATGATCCATTCCGGCACCGGCGAATGGATCTGGCGGCCGCTGCGCAACCCACGCCAGCAGGCGGTGTCCTCCTTCGTCGAGCGCAATGTCCGCGGTTTCGGGCTGATGCAGCGCGACCGCGTCTTCGAGCATTATCAGGACCTCGACCTCTCCTACGAGCTGCGTCCCTCCTATTGGATCGAGCCCGTCGGCGATTGGGGCGAGGGCTTCGTCGAGCTGATCGAGATTCCGACCAGCGACGAGACCAACGACAACATCGTCGCGCTCTGGGCGCCCAAGACGCCGCTTGAGCCGGGCCGCGAATTTTCCTTCGCCTACAAACTGACGGCGATGCTCGATTCCAGCGACCTGCATCCGGGCGGGCGCATCATCAACACTTACCAGGCCAAGCCCAAGGCGCTCGGCTCGGGCGAACCGGTCACGGCCGGCGCGCGGCGCTTCATCGTCGATTTCGCCGGCGGCGACCTCGACTACTATCTGCGCCAGCCGGAGCGGGTCGGCATCGTCCCCTCCATCGCCTATGGCCGGATCGACCGCGCCTTCCTGGTCCCCAACCCGAAGACGCAAGGGTTCCGCGCCTTCATCGACATCGTGGTCGAGCCCGGCCAGATCGCCGAGATGCGGGCCTTCCTCAAGAGCGGCGACAAGACGCTGACGGAGACCTGGAGCTACCCCTGGCGCTCGGAAGCCTGAGGGCAGGACCGGCTTCAGGACGCGGCGGCAATCGCTTCGATTTCGACCTTGAACTCCGGCAGGGTGAAGCCGGAGACGATCATCAGGGTCGAGGCCGGCGGCGGCGCGCCGACATGGGCGTCGCGCGACTCCATATAGCCCTTCATATGGGCGCGATCGGTGACATAGGCGTTGATGCGCACGATATCCGCCAGGGTCATCCCGGCTTCCGCCAGGATCGCGGCGATATTGGCGAAGCACAGATCGGCCTGGGCGCGCGCATCCGCCGGGATGCTTCCGTCCGCCGCCATGCCGAGCTGGCCCGAGCAGAAGACAAGGCGCTGCCCCGCGGGACATTCCACGCCATGGCTGTAGCGCGCGAAGGGCGGGGCGATCGTCGAGGGAGAGAGCGGTTTCATCAGGCGTCCTGAAGCGGGGGGTCGCGCCACTATGCGCCGCCCGGCCGCATGGAACCAGATCCGTCGCGACGGGTTCGCAACGCGTCGTTGCTGCGCTAAACAGCAGCCTGGTCACGTCCTGTTCAGGCAGGATGGCGATCCTGCAAGACCGCCCTTTCCGCAGAGAGCCCCCCGATGATGATGAAGACTGTCCCAGGCGCCGCGTTCATCAAGGCGGCGTCGCTGCTGCCGCTGCTCGCGCTCACCGCCTGCGCCGGGTCGCAACGCTTCGTCGGCGGCGGCTCGCCCTCGCCCGCCTACAGCCAGCCGGCTCTGGAGCCGCTGCCTCCCGTCAGCTCCGGTCCCGTCACCTCGCAGCCGCTGCCGCCGCCGGGGGGTTATCCCGTCGCGTCAGCTCCCGCCCAGGGCGGCGGCGCGCTGCCGCCGCCGCAGGACCCGTTCTTCGATCCCACGGCCGGTTCAGCCGCCAGCGCACCCCCGGCTTCCCCGCCGCAGACCCAGGTGATTCAGGAGGTCCCGACGCTGCGCGGCGGCGGCGGCCAGATCGCGACGTTGGGCGGCGGCGCAGGCGCGACGCGCGGCGCGGTCTCCTCGCGCGACGGCGTCGTCGGCAGCTGGACCGCGCGCGAAGCGACCGGCGGCTCCTGCCGGATTTCGCTGTCCAGCGCCCCGGCGCTCGATCTCTACCGCGCCAATGCGGCGGGTTGCGCCAATAAGGACCTGCAGAAGGTCAACGCCTGGGATTACCGCAATGGCGAGGTCTATCTCTACCAGCAGGGCGGCACGGTCGTGGCGCGGCTGCGCGCCGGCGATGGCGGCTCGATGAGCGGCGCGGTGACGAAATCCGGCGCCTCGCTGTCGCTCAGCCGCTGAGCATCGCCCAGGCCGGAGCGGTGAAGATCGCGACGGTGGCGAGCCACCCGGCCGACCAGACCAGCGAGCGCTGCGTCGGCCAATCCGCCACATAGCAGGCGGTGTAGCCGATCCGCGCCAGCACGAAGGCGAGCGCGAGCATGTCGATCGTCGGCTGCGGCGCCTTCAGCAGCGTCGCTCCGAACACGGCCGCGGCGAAGAACGGAAACGCCTCGAAACCGTTCTGATGCGCCGCATAGGCGCGTCTGCGATAGCCGTCGAGCCTCTGCGACCAGGCGCGCGGTTCGCCATTGTCGTAATGCGTCGACCATTTGGCGATGGCGACGGTGGCGATCGGCAACACGCCGGCGATCAGCACGCACCAGAAGGCGATCGGCATGACATCCCCCCGCGCAGGGCCGGCGGCGGATGGCCGCCGGGCTGCTGTCTGGTTCTACGCATGCCCGGCGCGACTGGATGAGCGCGCGCCCCGTCAGCTGCGTCCGGCGCGCGCCAGCAGCGACACCGGCCAGAAACGGCGCTGCACCGTCAGGGCCAGCGTGGCGAAGCCACGGGCCGTGTCCATCGCCTCGTCCAGCAGGGTGAACGGCGTCGGCCCATCGGGCGCGATGGCGCCCTCGACATCGGCATAGCCGCCGACCAGCTCCGCCTCGAATTTGCGCGCGAGCTGCCGCATCGCCCGGTTGCCCGGCAGGCAGGTCATGTACAGCGTGTGGATGCGCCGGTTGCGGCTGGCGGTGACCAGCTTGGCCAGCAGCGCTTCGCCGATGCCGCGCCGCCGCCAACCGGGCTCGACGCTGAAGGCGGCCTCCCCCGTGCGGGCGGCGATATCCTCGAGACCGCGCAGCTCGCCGGCGCCGCGCACCTCGCGCTCCTCGATATAGGCATAGACCAGCCCGCCGACGCCGAAGGTGGTGAGGGCGTAATTCGTCAGGAATGCGTCGTTGACGGCCGTGCCGAAGCGGTTCCGGCGGGTTTCGTCGTCGAGTCGCAGCAGATGAGCGGTGAAGAGGGCGCGTTCGGTCGGCCAGAGCCGGCGAATTTCACCCGGCGCGGCCATTCCCCGCGTGAGTGTCTGTGTCAATTCATGTCTCCTGTCACTGCGCCTTCGGCGCGGTTACTCCAGGAGGCGTGTCTTCCCTGGGACCCTTCGTAAGCGCGAAATGTGGAAAGCAAGAGGCAGGCCGCTTCCTCAGCGATCGAAGCGGATCGGCACGGCGAGGCTGATCAGCCCCGAGCCGGCGCTCGTCGGCGGCGCCGGCATCGGGCTTGCCCGGCGAACCAGCGCCAACGCCTCGGCATCGAGCCTGGCGTCGCCCGACGAGGCGGCGAGGCTCGCCGACAGCACGCGCCCCTGTTGGTCGATCGCGAAGGCGACGCGGACGAGTCCCGGCTTCGCCCCGTCCGGGAAGCGCTTGTAGCGGTTGAGATGCGCCTGCAGCGCCCCGCGCCAGGATGGGCTCGCCTCGAAAGCCTGCATGGCCGCGCCCCGCGCCTGCGGAGTCGGGGCCGCAGCCGCGCGCGAGGGCGGCGGCGACGCCGGCTTCGGCCGGGCGGTCGTCTGGCGCTGAACCGCCCGCGGCTTCGCCCGTTCACGCGGCGCGATCGCTTTCGGCGGCAATGGTTTTAGCGCGGGCGCCGGCAGCATTGCGGCTGCGTCGGGCACAGCCGGCAACGGGATGTCGAGTAGCGCTGTCTGGAGCGGCGGGTCCTCGGACGCGGCCGTGTCAGGCGGCGATACGGACGGCGAACCCGCAGCCTCGGGTTCAGGAACGACAGGATCGGCCAGCTCAGACTTGGGCAAGTCGGGATCGGGCGAGACGGCTTCGCTCGGTTCGGGCTCTGCGGAAGCGGCCGGCGCCGGCGGCTCGGGTGGCGACAGATCGATCAGGATGGCCGTCTCCTGCGCCCCGACGGCGGCTTCCGCATCGTTCGCGCGCAGGGTCAGCGCCAACCAGACCAGCGCTGAATGCAACGCCACGGCGACCAGCGCCGCCAAGCTCCAGCGCAGCGTCGCCGCCAAGGCTCGCTCATGCGGGGAGTCGCGCCGCATCACGCGCTCATCCGCTGCTGCGGCAGCAGAAAGGGCACGCCGGCGCGCGGGCGCAGGCCGAAGGCGAGATCGACCCTGAACACCTCGCGCAGCAGCGCATCGCTCAGCACGGCGGCCGGCACGCCCCGCGCAACGACGAGACCGCGATCCATCACCACGAATTCGTCGGCATAGGTGACGGCGAGGTTGAGATCATGCAGCACGACCAGCACCGCCACGCCCTCTGCGGCGACCATCCTGGCCCTGTCGAGCAAGCCGAGCTGGTGGCAGAGGTCGAGGCTCGCGACCGGCTCGTCGAGAAACAGCGCCTGCGCTCGGCCTGCGCTTTGACCCGCAGCGAGCTGGCACAGGGCGCGCGCGAACTGCAC
>JBKBRD010000270.1:0-4712 GCA_046292405.1 Allobosea sp.
GGCTCGAGCCGCAGGATGACGAGGATGAGGATCGCGGCCCTGCCTCCGGGACCGACCCGGAGACGTGACGGGCGCGCGCTCCGCCGGCCGTCACGGGATGACGTAGCCGCGCTTGAACGCCTTTTTCTGCGCTTCGCGGTGGTTCTTGATCGCCTGCTTGCGCTCGTCGAGCGACATGCCGGCCATTGGATCGCGCGAGCGGGCCTGCGGCGGCGGGCGGCAGCCCCCGCCGCCGCGGTACTCGTTGCGGCGATCATAGCCGTAGCCGCGATCATAGCCATCGCCGCGGTCATAGCGGCGCGGCCCGTCGTAACGGTCGTAGCCGCGGTCGTAACCGCGACGATAGCCGTCATCGAAATATTGCGCGGAGGCTCCGCCAGCGGTCACGATCGAGGCGGCCAGGCTCGCAAGCCCAGCCAGGCATACCAGACGCAATCTCATGTGATTCCCCTCTTGCCGGCGCACACGCCAGAATCTCCTGCAGTCAGAATACACCAGCTCGGCTCGCGGACGAACAGGGTGGGCGGCGTGTCAGTTCGACCCACCGCCCAATCTGTCGGCGCTGTTCCCGGGCTGCGTCAGTTGTTCGGGTTGCCGTAGCGGCCCTCATTGCCGGGCTGCACCGGCACTGCAAAGGCGCCATATGGCCCCTGCTGAATCCTGTAGCCCGTTCCGCCGGGGACGGAGCCCCCGCGACCGGGATTGCCGACGACCGGCCCGCGCGGCTGGGCCTGCTGCGGAGCATAGTCGCGCTCCCGGCCGTATCCGCGAGCGCGCCGACGGTCGTAATGGCGATCATAACGATCGTCGGAATCATAGCGGTCGTAGCCGCGCCAGCCATACTGGGCGGCCGCAGGCTCGGCCGATGCGAGGAACCCGGCCGCCATTCCGGTACAGGCCAGCATGACGCATGTGAGACGTTTCATTCCGTGTTCCTTTCAGGATCCGCCACGCCGGCGGTCGTGCGATGACGCGCTACAGTCTCAGCGACCGCCGCGGGCGGGGTCCGGCGCGCCGCGATAAAGCTCGGCATAGGGACGGCGATAGCGGGGATAGGCGACGACCGGCGCCTCGTAGATCGGCTCTGCAGGTCCGTAGCCGTAGCCGTAACCGTAGCCACGGCCATACCCATAGCCATAGGGCTCGGCATAAACCGGTTCGGCATAGCCGTAAGCCGGTTGGCTCGCCGCAATCGCCGCGCCGAGAAGGCCCAGCCCGACGGCGCCGGCGACGATCGCGCCGCGATTGCCGCGCCAGCCGCGTCCACGATAATAAGCGTAGTCCGTGCCGGCGGCATCGAGCCGCTGAGCCTGGGGAGCCGGCAGCGCCTGGGACCCGGCCGGAGCTGTCCAGCCGGTCGCCATCACGGCGACGGCGAGCGCCGCGGCTGTTGTCTTGATCGACGTCGATCGCATCGAAACCTCCCGAACAAGCGCCAAACTCAGGCGCACTCTCGTCGATGAGGCTTGAACCGCGGCTGAACCAATCGCGGCAGCATTGCGGCCGACGCAGCCCCCTCAGTCACCGCGGTGCTTGTGAGGCCGGCGGCGCCGTGACAGGACAGGCGCCACCCTCCCGACCGCGTGCTCCTTGCGCAGCTCCGCGCCGCGACGCCGCATGACGCCCGCTCGATCTGCAGAACCCCATGACCAACAGCCTGATCGCCGTGTTTCTCGTCATCGCCACCGGCTGGGCGCTGAAAGCGCGCGGGGTTCTGACACCCGCACACTGGCTCGGAGTCGAGCGGCTGACCTACCAGGTGCTGTTTCCCGCCGTCGTCGTCTATACGCTGGCGATGGCCGAGCTGGGCACGCTTCCGGTGCTGGCGATGGGCATGAGTCTGGTCGTCGCCATCCTGATCGTCGCGGCCTTGCTTCTTGCCGCCCGGCCTCTGCTCGCCCGATTCGGCATCGACGGCCCGGCCTTCACCTCGATCTTCCAGGGCTCGGTCCGCTGGAACACCTTCGTCGCCCTGGCGCTGGCGGCGGGGCTGAACGGGCGCGAGGGCGCGACGCTGATGGCCATTGCGGTGGCGACGATGATCCCGCTGCTGAACGTGATGTGCGTTCTGGTGCTGGCGCGCTACGCCTCCGGACAGAGGATGAGCGCCGGAGCGACGGTCAGGTCGATCGCCTTCAACCCGTTCATCTGGTCCTCGCTGCTGGGGCTGACGCTGAACCAGATGCAGTGGATGATTCCAACCGCAGTCGCCACCTATGTCGACATCATGGGGCGCGCCGCTTTGGGGGTCGGGCTGCTCGTCGTCGGCGCCGGGCTCGATTTGAGGCGCCTGGCCGCACCCCGGCTCGCTCATGGCGTGGCGATCCTGCTCAAGCTGGTTGTGATGCCGCTGCTGGCCTGGACGCTGGCGCGCCAGTTCGGCGTGACCGGCACGGCCCTGACCATGACCGTGATCGCCAGCAGCGTGCCGACGGCGACGGCCGCCTATTTTCTCGCGCGCGATCTCGGGGGCGATGCGCCGCTGATGGCCGAAATCACGACGCTCCAGACGTTGCTGGCGTTGGCCACGCTGCCCTTGATGGTGCTAGCCCTGAACTGACGCAAGGACATTTCTCTCTCTTCCAGTTGCCGTACGGAATAATTGCTCGTATAGGTTGTATATGGCGTGCTGAGTTTCGCGACAGCAGGCGCCGGCGCCCGGTCGGAGAGAAAGATGCCACGCAAAAACAATCCTCTCGTCTCCGAGAATGTCCATATCTACCGCAAGAACGGCGCGTCCGACGATCTCGCGGCGCTCGGCATCCCCGGCTTTCGGGAAATGAACTGGCGTCTCTGCAACTCTCGGTAGCATCCTACGTCGAAAGCATGGCGTCGGAGTTGCGCCTGATGGCGCGTGCGGCGGAGCTGGAATCGCTATCCTATTTTCTGGAAATGGTCCGGGTCGAAGCCTCGATCCAGATCGCAGCGCATGCGCCGACCGACTCCGACGGGGCGAACAGCTGAGCGCCGGCGCCGCGGCAGTCGGCATGGCCGCGGCAAACGGAAAGCTCCGGCGCCTGGGCGTCCTTAGACGACCCGGCTGACCGTGCCGCCTGGGTGGCGATGGACCGCGCCCTCCATTTCGAGTTCGACCAGGATCAGGCTGACATCGCGGGCCGAGAGCGCGCTCGCCCTGACGAGATCGTCGAGGGAGACGGGGGCCGGTCCGATCAAATGCAGCAACGCGTCTGCGGCTGGCCGTCCACCGAGCGTCGCGCCTTGGGCGTCGGCATGGGCGTCGTCGGCTTCGGGCGCGCCGTCGAAAGCTTGGGTTGGGCGGCTGGGCGCGGGGTCGATGCCGGGCAAATCGAGCTCGTCCCATAGCGGCTCTTCACCCGCTTCCGTCGCGCCATCGCGGAGCAGCGCGTTTCGCTGCAGCTCGGCCGTGTCGCGATCCAGCAGCGGCAGCAGCGCCTCGATCACATGCGCCGCTTCCGCGCAGAGAATCGCGCCGTCGCGGATCAGCTGGTTGCCGCCTTCGGCGCGCGGGTCGAGCGGCGAGCCCGGCGCCGCGAAGACAATCCGCCCCTGCTCGTTGGCGAAACGCGCCGTGATCAGCGAGCCCGATTTGCGCGCCGCCTCGATCACCACCGTGCCGAGCGAAAGGCCCGATACGATGCGGTTGCGGCGCGGAAAATCACGCCCGCGCGGCGTCCAGCCGAGCGGCATTTCGCTGATGGCGGCCCCGCGCTGCTGCAGCCGCTCGAACAGCGCCTGGTTCTGCGGCGGATAAACCTGGTCCAGCCCACCGGCGAGCACGGCGATGGTGCCGCTGTCGAGGGTCGCCTCATGGGCGGCGGTGTCGATGCCGCGGGCGAGACCCGAGGTGATCGCAAAGCCCGCTTCGCCCAGCTCGCGCGCCAGGCGCGCGGCGAATTTCAGCCCGGCCGCCGAGGCGTTGCGCGATCCGACCAGAGCGACCGAGGGTTTTTTCAGGATGGCCGCATCCCCGAGCAGGGCGATGAGCGGCGGGGCCGTGTCGACAGCCTGCAGCGCGCCGGGATAGCCAGCTTCTCCCAACGCCAGGAAACGCCCGCCGAGTCGGTCGAGGGCGACGAGTTCGCGCTCTGCCTCGGCCCGCGTGCACAAACGCAAGCTGCGTCCCGCCTGCCGCGCCAGCTCTGGCAAGGCGTCCATCGCGGCGGCAGCGCCGCCAAAGCGGTTCATCAGCGAGCGGAAGCTGCGGGGGCCGATGCTTTCGCTGCGGATCAGCCTGAGCCAGTCGAGACGCTGGCTGTCGGTGAGGACGATGCCAGCCATGGACGGGTCAACCCTTGCCGCCGATCTTGCCTTCGGTCCCGCTCAGCAGCCTGGCGATATTGCTCCTGTGCATGATGAAGAGCAGTAGCGTCAGCAGCGCCATGGCGAGCGCCATCTGCTTCTCGCCCGCCCAGAACCAGAGCAGCAGCGGCGTCAGCAGGCTGGCCAGCAAGGCCGAGAGCGAGGAGTAACGGCTGAGATAGGCGGTGCTGAGCCAGATCGCCGCGAAAACGACGGCGATCGAGAATTTCAACCCGATCAGGATGCCGAGATAGGTGGCGACGCCCTTGCCGCCCTTGAACCTGAGCGAGACCGGGAAGACATGACCGATGAAAGCCCCGATACCGGCCAGGATCGCAGCCGATTTGCCGCCGAGCAGATGGTAGCACAGGATCACTGCGGCCGTGCCCTTGAGCATGTCGCCGGCCAGCGTCAACGCCGCCAGCTTCTTG
>JBKBRD010000271.1:0-4683 GCA_046292405.1 Allobosea sp.
CGAGTAGACCCCGGCGTAGAAGCTGATGGTGAAGGCCAGCAGGCCCGCGGCGAGACGGTTGGCGACGAGGCCGAGCACGATCACCGCGCCGATCGAGAGCGTCAGGCCGAAGGCCAGCGCCTCCGACGGCAGGATGCGCCCGGCCGGGATCGGCCGCTTGGCCGTGCGCGCCATCAGCGCGTCGATATCGGCGTCGTACCACATGTTGAGGCAGCCGGAGGCGCCGGCGCCGACCGCGATGGCGATGAGCGCGGCGAGGCCGATGACCGGATGGATCGCGCCGGGCGCGGTCGCCATGCCGCCGAGCGCGGTGACCACGACGAGGAACATCACCCGCGGCTTCAGCAGCGCAAAGAAATCGCGCGCTTCGCCGGTGGAGGTCAGCGGCAGGGTGTCGGGGCGGGTCTCGAACGCAGCGGACATGAGGTTACGTGGTCTCTTCGCACTGGACGCTAAGGCGGAGCGCCGGGGCTGACAGGGAGCGGCTTGGCCGCCCGTCTCCGGAACGCCCGCAAGGGCGCTCGGGGGAGGGGCGGCGGCGGGCCTGGAGAGACCCGCCGCCAATCGTCTTAGTGGTCCGAGCCGGTGATGCGCGGCAGGGTCTCGAACTGGTGGAAGGGCGGCGGCGAGGGCAGCGTCCATTCCAGCGTGGTGGCGCCTTCGCCCCACGGATTGTCGCCGGCCAGTTCCTTGCGCGAGAACGCGTTCCAGACGCCGTAGAAGAAGATCAGCAGGCCGGCGGCGAAGATGTAGGAGCCGATCGACGACCAGAAATGCCAGCCGGCGAACGCGTCGGGATAGTCGACATAGTGGCGCGGCATGCCGGCCAGGCCGAGGAAGTGCTGCGGGAAGAACAGCAGGTTGGCGCCGAAGAAGGCCACCCAGAAGTGCAGCCTGCCGATCCAGTCCGGGATCACATAGCCGCTCATCTTCGGGAACCAGTAGTAGAAGCCCGCGAAGATGCCGAACACGGCGCCCAGCGACAGCACGTAGTGGAAATGCGCCACCACGTAATAGGTCGCGTGCAGCGAGCGGTCGACGCCGGCATTGGCGAGGACCACGCCGGTGACGCCGCCGACGGTGAACAGGAAGATGAAGCCGATCGCCCAGACCATCGGCGCGGTGAAGCGCAGCGAACCGCCCCACATCGTCGCGATCCAGGAGAAGATCTTGATGCCGGTCGGCACAGCGATGACCATCGTCGCGAAGACGAAGTAGCGCTGCGTGTTGAGCGACAGGCCGGCGGTGTACATGTGGTGCGCCCACACGATGAAGCCGACGACGCCGATCGCCACCATGGCGTAGGCCATGCCGAGATAGCCGAAGATCGGCTTCTTCGAGAAGGTCGAGATGATGTGGCTGATCATGCCGAAGGCCGGCAGGATCATGATGTACACTTCCGGATGGCCGAAGAACCAGAACAGGTGCTGGTACAGGATCGGGTCGCCGCCGCCGGCCGGATCATAGAAGGTCGTGCCGAAATTGCGGTCCGTCAGCAGCATGGTGATGGCGCCGGCCAGGACGGGCAGGGCCAGCAGCAGCAGGAAGGCGGTGACCAGCACCGACCAGGCGAAGAGCGGCATCTTGTGCAGCGTCATGCCCGGCGCGCGCATGTTGAGGATGGTGGTGATGAAGTTGATCGCGCCCAGGATCGAGGCGGCGCCCGCCAGATGCAGCGAGAGAATGCCGAAATCGACGGACGGGCCGGGGTGGCCGCTCGATGAGAAGGGCGGGTAGATCGTCCAGCCGGTGCCGACGCCCTGCGCGCCGGGCGCGCCCTCGACGAACATCGAGATGACCAGCAGCACGAAGCCGGCGACCGTCAGCCAGAACGAGATGTTGTTCATGCGCGGGAAGGCCATGTCCGGCGCGCCGATCATCAGCGGCACGAACCAGTTGCCGAAGCCGCCGATGACGGCGGGCATGACCATGAAGAAGATCATGATCAGGCCGTGGCCGGTGACGAAGACGTTGTAGCTCTGGCCGTTGGCGAAGATCTGCAGGCCGGGCTGCTGCAGCTCGATGCGCATCATGATCGAGAGGAAGCCGCCGACCAGCCCCGCCATGATCGCGAAGATCAGATAGAGCGTGCCGATGTCCTTGTGGTTGGTCGACATCAGCCAGCGGCGCAACCCGGTCGGGTTGGCGTGCTCGGCCTCATGTTCGTGCCCGTGAGCGTGCGGAGCCGCTGTTGCCATGGCGTTGGTCTCCTTGTGCGAAGTCGCTTCGCGTCAGTCAGTCGTTCAGGTCTGGAGCCACTCCAGATGGAGCGGCGGAGCGTGTTGCGAAGTCGGTCACTCGGACGCAGCTGCGACCTTGCTGCCGGCATCGCTGGCGTTGGCGAACTTCTTCTTCGATTCCTCGAGCCAGGCGGCGTAGCGCTCGGCGCTGACGACGCGGAAGGCGATCGGCATATAGGCGTGGTTCTGCCCGCAGATGAACGAGCACTGGCCGTAATAGATGCCCTCGCGGTCGGCGCGGAACCAGGTTTCGTTCAGGCGGCCGGGGATCGCGTCGATCTTGATGCCGAAGGACGGCACCGTGAACTTGTGGATGACGTCGGCCGCGGTGACCTGCACCCGGACGACCTTGCCGACCGGCACGACCGCCTCGTTGTCGACGGCGAGCAGGCGCGGCGCCTCTTCGGCGGCGATCTTCTTGCTGCTGATCGCCTCGGCGCGCTGCTTCTCGTCCAGCATCAGCGAATCAAAGCCGAAAGCGCCGGCGGCCTGCGGATATTCATAGGACCAGTACCACTGCTTCCCGGTCACCTTCACGGTGAGGTCGGCGGTGGGAATCTCGAGCTGCAGCTTGAGCAGACGGAAAGACGGGATGGCGATGACGACGAGGATGAGAACGGGGATGACCGTCCAGGCCACCTCGAGCAGCGCGTTGTGCGTGGTGCGTGACGGCGTCGGGTTCTTCTTCTCGTTGAAGCGCCAGGCGACGTAGATCAGCAGCCCCAGCACGAAGATCGAGATCGCGAAGATGATGACGTTCAGCCAGTCGTGGAACCAGTGGATATAGGCCGCGACCTCGGTCGCCGGGCCCTGCAGGTTCAGCTGCCAGGGCGAGGGCTGGCCGGTTCCCGCCGAAGCGACGTCAGGGGCGAGCGTCGCGGCGCCGGCGAAGATCGCCGCTGCGGCGACAGTTGCAAGGGTCCTGCTCAGAAATCGCATCGGTCCGACTTAGCTCCTCATCAAGCCCGCCATGGGTGCCCTGCTCGGAACCTGCCCCATGCGCGGCGGGGCGAAGCCGATAGGCCCGCCCGCTCTTCGGCATTGCGATAAATCAAAGATCACGCTTGCGCCAGTGGGGCAATGCGAGCGTCCCACGCAGCCCGTGCGGCATAATCGCGCGAGTTGACTCTGCGGGAGCAGCGGTTCGCAGGGCTCTCGCCTTGACAGGACAGGGCCTGCATGGTCCCAACGCAATCCTGATGCGCGGATGCGGTTCCCGCCCGCGGCGGCCCTTGCCGCCCTGGCGCGATTCGCTCTGGTCCCGAAGTGATCGCCCGCCCTGCGGCAGGGCGATGTGGAGGTTTTACAGGGATGGGAACATTCTTCCGACCTGTCTTGGCGGCTTTCGTCGCGTTTCTCGGCCTGAGCTCGGGCGCTTTCGCGCAAGGCGCCGTGAAGTCGACCCATGGCGACTGGCAGATGCGCTGCGAGGTGCCGCCCGGCGCCAAGGCCGAGCAATGCGCGCTGGTGCAGAACGTCGCGGCGGAGGACAGACCCAACCTGACGCTGCTCGTCATCGTGCTGAAGACCGCCGATCAGAAGAGCCGGCTGCTGCGCGTGGTCGCGCCGCTGGGCGTGCTGCTGCCCTCCGGGCTCGGTCTCAAGATCGACGACAAGGATATCGGCCGCGCCGGTTTCGTGCGCTGCCTGACGACCGGCTGCGTCGCCGAGGTGGTCATGGACGACACGCTGCTCGGCCAGCTCAAATCCGGCAAGAACGCGACCTTCATCGTTTT
Source organism: Allobosea sp. (assembly GCA_046292405.1). GTDB lineage: Bacteria > Pseudomonadota > Alphaproteobacteria > Rhizobiales > Beijerinckiaceae > Allobosea. Next base: position 3,977 of record JBKBRD010000271.1, read on the forward strand.
CCAGACACCTGAGGAGGGCGTCGGCATCCCCGTCTCCCTCAATGGATTCGGCCCCGGCGTGGAGACCTTGCCGTGATTGATGCGACGCTGCCCCGCTTGCGGGTTCTGGCCCTTCCTCTGCTCTGTCTCGGCCTCGCCGGCTGCGGCTCCTCCGGCTCCTCGTCCGGCCAGCCCAGCGCCTTCCAGACCATCAGCAACGTCGTGATGTTCCAGTCGACCTCGCCGCCGGTGGCGCCGCCGCGCACCCAGGGCGAAGTCGCGGCCCAGCGCGAGGAAGACAACCAGCTCACCTGTCCGGAGGTGATCATCACCGATGGCGGCGCGGCGTTGCGGGCCCAGTCCGGCCCCGACAGCGGCAGTCTGCGCCATCAGATCTCGATTTTGAACGTCGCCCGCGAATGCGTCGCGCAGGGAACGACCGGTTCCTTCGCGCTCAAGGTCGGCGTCGAGGGCCGGGTTCTGCTCGGTCCCGCCGGCTCGCCCGGCTCCTATTACGCGACGATGATCACCGAGGTGAAGCGCGGCACGACCACCGTCGCCAGGCGCGCCTCCCGCGTCGGCGGCACGGTCGGCGCCGGCCAGGGCGGCGTCAGCTTCGCCCATGTCGAGGACGGCATCCTGGTCCCGGCAGGGCGCGGCGATGTCGAGATCTTCGTCGATCTCAAGCCCGGCGGCGCGGCGCCCGCCCGCGGCCGCAGGCGCTGATC